>JAHWJQ010000001.1 GCA_019348305.1 Actinomycetota bacterium | reverse complement strand
GGCGAGCCGCCGTGGGGGCGCGTTCGCACCCTGGCCCACGGCGGTGTCGGGCGTGGTGGCGTCGACGCGCACGATGAGGTTGCGCCTCCCTGGTGGCCGCGCCGTGCCCGGGATGCCGGGCGCTGCGCGCAGCGGTGCCGCCACCGTCGCCCTGGCCCCCGCCCCGTCCCGGGCCTCCCGGCGTTCTTCCAGCACCGCCGGGGCGATGATTGTGGCCCGGCTCTCCTGGTGAGCGACAGCCGCCCTTACGGCGGGTTCGCCCCCGGCGGGTATCACTCAGACCACCAGCAGGCCATCGGTCCCACAGAAAGCCCATTCCCGCTCCGAGATCACCTGTTGGACCACGACCGGGTGGTCGCGGACCTTCCACAGGGCCTGGCCCTTCTCCAGGGTCTGGACTACGTAGGCCTCGGCCGGGCTGAGCCCGAGCAGGCCAACGGCGTCGGGGACCTGGTCACTCGACTGGCGCAGCAGCACTCGGGTGTCGGTGTCGGCCAAGAGTCCCATGGCCACCTTGGCGGTGGTGGTGCCGTCGTCGGCCTGGGAGCGCAGATCCGACAGGCGGTGGGTGACGGCGATGTTGGCCACGCCGTAGGCGCCGCACAGCTTCCAGCACCCCTGCAGGTACTGCGCGGTGCGTACGTCGCCCAGCAGCGCCCAGGCCTCGTCGACGACCTGGTAACGGCGGGGGGTCTCGCCTCCTTCGGGAACGGCCAGGGCGGACTGCAGCCAGCCGGTGGTGGCGATCATGACCAGAGCCAGCGCCGCGTGGTTGTGGCGCACCGAGGACAGGTCCAACACCAGCCCCCGCCCCGACCAGTCGACCCGCACGGTTGAGGGCCCGTCGAACATCCCCCGCAGCTCGCGGTCCAACAGCTTGCCCAAGCCCAGGCGGACGTCGTCCACCGCCGCGGCCAGAGCGGCGGGGCTGCGACCGGCCCGCTCGGCCATGGTGGCGGTGGGCTGGGCCAGCAGGGCGGCGAGGTCGGCCAGCGTGGGCTCGGAGTTGGGGGTGCGGGCGCCCAGCGCCTCCACGGCCCACCCCAGCGCGGCGTCCTCGAGGGGGCCCAGGGGGCGGTCGAGCACCGAGGCCAGCAGGGCCGCCACCATGGTGGTGCGGGCGATGCGGACCTGCTCGTCGGACTGCGCCCCGTGGCGGCTCCCGCGCCCCGCAGGACCCGGGTCCAGCGGGTTGAGCCGGCTGGTCCCGCCCGGGTGGAGGCGCACCACGTCGAGGCCCAGGAACGATCCCAGGGCTTCGTACTCGCCCTTGGGATCCACGATGGCGGCCCAGCGGCGCAGGCCACCGGGGGAGCGCAACGCGCCCACCCACCGGGCCAGGAAGGCCTTCACCGTGGCCGACTTGCCCACCCGGGGCAGTCCGGCCACCAACATGTTGGGGTTGTCCACCAGGCCGTCGGTGTAGGCCTGGAAGGGGTCGAAGTAGAACCCGCCGCCCCCCGACACCAACTCACCCTGGTAGGCACCCCGCACCCCCAGGCCGCCCTCGGCCTGGAAGGGGTAGGCGGCGCACAGCTGGGCCGTGGTGGCCCGATGACGGGGGACCGGGAGGCCCGCGGCGAACATGGCCCGGGCCATCAGCCGAGCCCCCGGGGGCCGAGGGCGCGGGCCAGGGGAAGGCAGGCCCCCACCCCGGCGCCGTGGCGGCCGTCCAGGGGGCGCAGCTCGACCCCCACCCCGGCCGCCACCTGGATCAGGGCGGCGCTGGCCCGGGCCAGGGCGCCGGCGTCGGGGGCGCTCAGCGTGACCAGGCCGGCGTAGTCGAGCTCGGGGTAGCCGTCGGCCAGCTCGGCCTCTCGCTCGGCCACCGCCTCGGCCGCCCGGTGCACCGCAGCGGGGACCCGGAAGCCGGCCCGGCTGCGGTGCTCGGCGTCGGAGTCGAGCTTGGCCATCTCCCGGCGGATGGCCCGGCGGCTGGCGGCGGGGGCGACCGGCTCGTAGACCACGGCCACGGTGCGCACCGCCCCCCGCCACCGCAAGAGCTCCCCCATCCAGTCGGCGGCCACGGCGAGGCGGGGCCAGTCCACCACCAGGAAGGAGCGGTGCAGCGACCCGTCCACCCGCCAGCCCGACCAGTCGGCCTCGGCGGCCAGGGGCCCGGCGTTGGCCGGACACACCACCCCGGCCACCTCGCCCAGGCTGCGGCCCCGGCGGTCGAGCGTGGCGGCCACGGTGGGGTCGAGGCGGACCCTCAGGGCCCGGGCCAGCTCCTGGGGCGCCAGCGGCGCGGCCACGACCAGCCCCGCCGTCTCCAGGCGCGCCGCGAGCAGGGCCAGCTCCTCCATCAGCACCTCGACCGCCGCGCCTCCGCGCTCCGCTCCAGGGCCGGTGCCGGCCACCACCCGGAAGGCGTCGACGGTCACCGTCACCAGCACCTCCTGGCGGGTGGCGGCCGGGCCGGCGGCGGCCACCAGCGAGCGGTAAGAGGCGACGGCCGGGTCGGTGGCGTCGTCGTGGCCGTGCTCGGCCAGGTAGGCCAGGTGCTCCTCGATCCCTGCCGGGGCGGCGAACTGGGCCCAGCGCACCCACGCCACCGGTGCCCGCTCCCGACAGAAGGCACCCAGGGCGTTCCCCCACAGGGCGACCAGGCGGTCCTGCTCGGTTCCCTCGGCCAGATCGAAGGCCGCACCGCTGACGCGCAACGTGGCGGAGTAGGTGTCGCTCCCCTGCCCGCTGACCAGGGCCAGCACCGCCCCGGCGCCCGCCACGGCGCCAGCCAGGAGGAGCTGGCCGAGGGCGGCCACGGCCAGGGCCGAGCCGGTGGCCACCAACACCAGCGCCAACCGATGGCTCCCGCCGCCCCGGTCGTGGACCACGGCGATCTTGTCGTGCCACCCGGGTGCACAGTTGGCGGGCGGATCCACGGCCAGGAGGACCTGTCCGTCCAGCGGTGGCGGCAGGGCGGGGCCGGCGTCGGGGTGCATCCCCATCTCCGACACCGGGGCCAGCCAGCGGCGCCGGCGCCCGAGGACCACGGCCGCCCAGGCCAGCGCCGGGGGCGTCACCTCCAGCAGTGGCCGTCCCCCCACCCGCGCCAGGCCCACGGCCACGCCGACAGCCAACGGGAGCACCACCACCGGTGTCGGCGCACCGGCCGAGCGGGCGGCAACCGCGGCCAACAGCCCGGCGCCCATCACCATGACCTGGGGGCCTCCCAGGCCCAACAGCGCGCCGGTGCGGTCGGGGGGGCTCAGGCGGTAGGTGCGCCCGCTCATGTCGGCCTCGGCCACTGGGGCGCGCCGTCGGTGCCCCCGCCTCGGGGAGTCTGGGAAACCCCGCGGGCCCGGGTGGTGGCGGCCTTGGACACACCCACCGGCACCGCGACCGCAGCAGCCGCCGGCCCGGCACCCGCCCCACCGGTGGCCCCCCGGGCCGCCCCACCCGCACCGGCCCCGGCACCCGCCCCACCGGCACCTCCCCTGCTGCCCGCCCCCGCCGGTGGCGGCGAGTCCCTGCCCGGCCCGGCCCCCGCAGGCCCGCCGCCCGGGCCCCGCCCGGCCCCTCCCGGTGGACGACCCGGTCCGGGTGGGGCACCCGCCCCACCGGGGCCGGCCCCGCCGCCCGGCGGGCTGGCAGAAGAAGACCCTCTGGAGACCGGTCCCCGGTGGCTGGCGGCCATGCGCTTGAGTCCGTCGGCGTAGTAGGCGCCCTGCATGCCGGTCTGGGCGGCGCGACCCGGGGAGCGGCTGATGCCCTGGGCCACCACCGCGCCCTCCAGCACCGGGAGCAGGCGCAACACCACGAACGGGGTGAAGGCGGCCACCAGCATGAGCGACCCGCCGGTGAGCAGGCCCCCCAGCGCCATCCCCGCCCCGGGGGCCACCCCGGCGTCGTTGGGCCCGCCGCCGGCCAGCGCCGCGGCGCCGAGGCCCAGGGCCAGGGCGATGGCGAACTTGGACACGATGAGGGCGACGCCCAGCTCGCACAGCTTTCGGAACGCGCCCCGGGTCCCCGGCCACACCCGGGCGGCCAGGGTCAGGGGGGCAAAGGCCACCAGCAGGTAGATGAGCGAGGAGCGCACTACCAGCTCCACCCACACCAGCAGCGCCCCCACGAGGAACACCACCACCAGCACCACGCCCAACAGGCCCTGGCTGGCCACGTTGGCGACCTGGCCGAAGCCGGAGAGGAACCGGCCCAGGTCCCCGGGCGCTCCCTCGAGCACCATGGCCGAGGCGCCGTCGGTGATGCCCAGGAGCAGCTGGGTCACCGCCACCAGCACCACCGTGGCCGCCACCGACACCGGCACTTCGACCACCGCGGCCCGCACCATGGCCCCGGGCTCGCCGGCCAGGAGGCCCTGGAGCAGGGCCAGGAACAAAAAGGCCACCATGAGGGCGGCGGCCAGGAGCCCCACCGAGGTGACGAGGGACTGGGCCCGGGGGCCGGCCCACCAGCCCTGGTCGAAGCTGGGCCCGCTGGCGCTCGTGAGGAACTGCACCACCCCGTCGGCGGCCCTGCCCGCGGCGTCGGCCAAAGCCCGGGCCATGGCGTCACCCACGGCATCGAGCACCGACGAGCCGACGGCACCCGCCCCTCCGCCGGCCACCCCGCCGATCCCGTCGGCCACCGCCTCGAGGGGGTTGGGCACCGTGGTCGCCACCACCGGGCTCATCGCAGCTCGCCCGGGCCGGTGAAGCCGGCCAGCGCCGCGGCGAACTCAGCGGGCGGGGTGGGCTCGGCCCCCGGCGGCGCAGTGGGACGGGGGCCACGGGTGTCGGACTCGGCCGCCACCCGCCAGTCGTCGCGCTCCCACACCAGGCGGTAGCGCACGGTGCGCCAGTCCTCGTACGGCCCCAGGTCGGCGACGACGACGACGCCGACGTACCACACCGCGACTGCCACCTCGTCCGCGCTGACCGGGCTCAGCCGGGTGGCCACGGGAGCCACCCGGTAGGTGACGGGGCCGGCGAAGGACTCCCGCAGCTCGCGCAGCTGGTCCCTGAGGGACGCCACCAACTCCTCGGCGGCGGCGGCGGCAGCCATGGTGGCCTGGGCCTCCAGGGCGTCCGCTTCGTCCATGGCCACCAGCGCCCCTGCCGCCGCGGTGAACTCGACCGCGGCGGCCTTGGCGCCGGCCGGGGAGTGCGCATAGCCCATGGGCACCCCGGCCACCACCGTGGTGGGGCCCGGGTCCGGAGACGGGGTGCTGGCCGGGGCCGGGGCAACGATCGGCTCCGTGCCGGACGACGCCAGCCAGGGGTCCGCAGCTGCAGGCGCAGACTGCCCAGCGTGGCGGTTGGCAACCACGACCGTCACCACCGCCACGGCGCCGGCGAGGACGACGAGGGAGGCTCGGCTCATCGCCTAGACGGCGGCGGAGTAGAGGCCGTTGACCAGGGTGGTGGCCAGGGCGGCCAGGACGGCGCCCACCGCGCCGCCGATGACCAGGTTGCGCCCCCGGGAGGCGTTGTAGGCGTGGCCGGACTCCCGGAAGAAGCCGTAGGCGGCACCGCCGAAGAGGATGCTGGCGGCGCTGCACCAGAGCGCCGCCTGGGCCAGCCAGTTCAACAGCTTGGCCACGAAGGCGGCGCCGGGCATGCCCGCCGCGGTGGGGTTGACGGTCACGATGTCGGCAAGCACCAGGGCCAGGCGCATGGGCTCTTCGAACCTCCTCGGGTCGTAGCGGTTGCCCCCACTACTGGGACCCGGGCCGCCGGCTCGCGACACCCTCCGCGTGAATGGCTCGCCGTCGCGTCGCTGGATCGTCCCCACCCAGTAGTGGGCGATGAAAGGGCTCCCGTTCCTGGTGGCAGCCGGCTGGCTGCTGGGTGGCTGCGGCGGGCCCCCCGCCCCTGGGTCGTCCCACGCTGATGGCCCCGCCCCAGCGCCGACCAGCGGTGCGGCGGCGTCGACGTCGGGCCCCACAGTCACCGCTGGCTACGCCGAGGTCGCGCCACTGCCGCCCGGAGCTGAGGCGGTGGCCCGCGCCTATGCCAGCGCCGTCGCCTCCTACCGCTTCGACGCAGGGCCGGCTGCGAACCTGGCGGAGCTCCCCCCGCTGTGCACCCCCCAGTGGCTGGCCGTCCTGCAGAACCGGGCGGGGGCGCCAACGAGCGGAGAATGGGACCAAGTCGTCGCCAACCGGGAGGTGGCGGTGGCGCGGGTGGTGTCGGTACATCCCAGCCGCGGCGCTGCTCTCGGTCTCCGGGCAGTCGTGGCGCTTCGCGTTGAGGTGACCGGTGCGGTGACCACCAGCCGGGCGGCGGTGATCACCGTCGAGATGGTGGAGCTCCGCGGTCGCTGGTTGGTCGGGTTCTCCTCGTGAAGGTTCTGGCTGGCGGCACCTTGGGGGTGACGGTCATGGGAAGCGTCGTGGGCTTGGCCGCGGCCGGGTTGCTCAGCGCCACCGAGGCGGCCACCGCGCCCGCCCGTCCCTCCGCGGTGGCGATGGCGGAGATCCCGCCGTCGCTTCTCCCCGTGTACCAGGCCGCGGCCGGCGCCTGTGACGGCCTTGCCTGGCAGATCGCAGCGGCAATCGGCGCCATCGAGTCGAACCACGGCGGTGGTCGCCTCGACGCCGCCACCGGCCAGGTCTCCCCTCCCATCATGGGCCCGGCACTCGACGGCCGCCCCGGCGTCGCCGCCATCGCCGATCCGTCCTCACCCGACGGGTGGGCCCACGCCCTCGGCCCGATGCAGTTCCTCCCCACCACCTGGTCCCGCTGGGCGACCGTGGCGCCGGGCCGGCCGCACGGCGCTCGTCCCGATCCCCACAACGCCTGGGACGCCATCCATGCCGCCAACCGCAAGCTGTGCGCAGGGCGGCCCGAGATGGGGGACCTGCGCGCCGCCATCCTCGCCTACAACCGCTCCGAGTCCTACTACGCCAAGGTCTGGAGCCGAGCCCTCGCCTACGGCATGGCTCCCGACGGCTCCACCGGCGCAGTGGCCGGAGGCGAACCAGTCTTCGACCCGGGCCCAGGAAGGACCTTCCCCGGCGACCCGGCGGCAGTGGTCCGTGCGGCTCTCGCTCAGCTCGGGGTGCCCTACGTGTGGGGCGGTGCGACGCCGGGGGTGGCACTGGACTGTTCCGGCCTGGTGCTCATCGCCTACCGCGCCGCTGGCGTCACCGTTCCCCGCACGACGACGGAGCTCGTCACCTACGGCGTCACCGTCTCCCCCACCGACCTGGGGCCAGGCGATCTCGTCTTCACCAGAGGCGGCCGGCCTACCCGCGACCTAGGCCACGTGGGGATCTACGCCGGCGACGGCCTCTACGTGGTGGCCCCCCGCACCGGCGAACTCGTCACCCTCCGACCCGTCCCCAGCGGCTCTATCCAGCTCGTGCGCCGCATCCTCCAGGCGAGGTAGCAGGTGGCTGGAGAGGTGGACAACGTCGTGGACATCGTGGCCGTCGGCACGGCGAGCCTCCCCCTGGCGCGGTGGTGGCGGAGCTTTCTTGCCAATCCAGAGGCCGCGGGGGAGCACCTCGAGTACTTGGAGGAGGCACGTCGACGATTGCAGGCGCTACCGCCCCTCCCCGGCCGAGTGGGTCGCGCGGTCACAGCGGTTGTCGCCGGGGGTGGCGGTACGCCCGCTCAGTCCGTGGAAGCGATCGGACTGCTCGTCGCTCTGGCCGACCGCGTTGCTGCTCCGGGATCCCCACAGCCAATCCCGACCGGCGAACAAGCGACGAGGGGCAGATCTGGGGCGGAAGGCCGGAGGCGGCTGAACCAACAGACCCTGCCGGGGATGTAGGTGAGCGGCCTGCAGCCAAGAATACCGGCCTGCACTCTCCCCGAGTCCGACAGCGCCTTACTGCGTCTGGAACCGAGAGCCGCGTCCAGCGGCTCGAAGAACGCCGGTTCGGTCGCGACGGCAGGGCACTCCGACGTTGTCTTTCTGTGCGGACCTCGGCAGGCGGCTTCGACGCGAGAACCGGAATTCGGCTCGCCCGCCTGCGCGGCATTGCGTCGTGAGACCACCGACCCCCGCGCGGCGAGCTACGCCGTCGGACGCAACTTCACACCGAGGAGCCGCCGCTCTTCACGTTGCGCCGCCAGGCGGTGGCATACCTGACCGGCGTCGCCGGTTTGGCCCGGCCGGCCCGTGAGACGATAGAGGGATGGACCTTCCATTAGAGGGCTCCTCCGCCGACGATGCGGTCGAGCCCACCACCGACCAGATCCCTGACCGCAGGCCCGCCGCCGAGGCGACCGGACCCGAGGACCCGCCCGGCTACCCGAGGACCACGAGACTGAGCGGCTCCAGGAAGGTGAGCGACCTGCGCCGCATGCTGAAGAGCGGCGACCCGGAGCAGATGACCGAGGCGAAGAGCACGCTGCAAGAGCAGGTGCAGAAGATAGAGGCCCGCCAGGCGAAGGCCCGCGAGGAGCGGTTCGACGCGATGCGGCCGAAGGCGCCGCCGCCCGTGCGGCCGTCGTTCGTCGACGCCGCCGGGCGCCTGAAGCGCGAAGCCGAGGTGACGTTCAAGATGCGGGAGGAGTCCAGGGAGTCGGTGCGCATCCGGGACGAGCACGAGCGGAAGTCGTGGGACGCATCGATCAACATGGCGACCCGCGTCGAGACGCTCACCGAGCTGTCGGCCCGCCAAGCCGAGCAGCTCACCGCAATGACCGACCACCTCGTCGCCGTGAAGGACGTGCTCGACGGCGTGCTCGAGGAGAACGAGGTGCTTGCCCTGTACCTCGGCGAGATGAACACCCGGTTCGACAACGAGGAGAAGACGACGGAGCGGCGGTGGCGGCGGGTGCAGCTGCCGCTCACCCTCCTCGGGCTGTTCCTGGCGGCTCTCGCCGCGTACTTCGGCTGGGCGGCCGTGGACGCGGCCAAGAACCAGCCTCCGCCGATCGTGCGCCCCGTGTTCGAGGTGCCGCCGCCGGTCGTCGTGACGGTGCCGGTCACCCCGGCCCCGGAGCTTCCGGCCGCCGAGGCACCCCCTGCGGAGGCACCACCGTCCGGGTGATGGCACGAGTCTTGCCGTGGCCTAGCCGTGACTCACGGAAGGTTCAGGAGTCGTTACCAGCGCTAGGCGCTGCCTTGAGCAGGTCGCGTACGCGTTGCGAGAACTCACGGGCCGAGCGTGACCCTCCGCGGCGTTCCGTTCCCTTGTAGGCGACCGCAGGTCGCCGCAGCGAAGCCTCGAGTGCCACAACGGCGGAGTCGATGTCGAGCTCGAGCTGCTCGATCCACGCTGCGACCTTCTCCTCCTTGAGAACGAAGAACGACGTCACCGAGGCTTCGATGTCACTGACCAGTTGTACCGGCTCGTCGAGGCGCTCTGCGATCTGCTCGACGGTCAGCGCGCGAGCGGTGCGCTGAGCAACCACGATCTGCTCCAGGTACCGGGGTCGCCGGCCTCGGGCGAGGAGCTCCGGACGAATCACACCTACGAGCCTCTCGTGCAGCTCCTCGTCGACCACATCGTCGTCGACGAGGAGCTCGTCGACGGTGAAGCCGACTGAAGGTGTGGGCAGGACCTGGCGAAGCAGAGCCTGGAGTCCCGGAACTTCAGGGTCGGTGACGTCGAGGTCGTGCTCCTCGACGATCTCCTCGCGGAGGGCCGCGATGAGGGCCGCTGCCTGGGTCTCCTCTGGCGTCATGTCGGTCATGTCGGGATGTCTTTCATGTAGTGGTGCAGCTCCGGCTCGGCCGCCGCCTCACCCGCCAGTCGCCGCAGCGCCCGGAGATGGCGGACCCGGCAGGCGCCGGGCGTGACGCCACCGATCCGCTCGGCTATCTGGTCGTAGGAGAGCTGCTCGGTGACGCGAAGCGCGAGGATCAGTTGGTCCGTTTCGGAGAGTCGTTGGAGCGCCCGGCGAAGTGCTGCTTCGGTCGGCGCCGGGAGCTCGGGGTCGGGTTCGCCGGTTTCGGCGACGTCTGCTGGCAACTCGGGGTTGTCTGCGCCCTTGCTGCGACGCAGGTCGCCGATGGCGTGGCGGACGAGGGGCCGCAACCACGAGGTGAAAGCCGCCTTGTCCGGGTCGTAAGTGTCGAGCTTCTTGACGCCTCGGAGGATGGCCTTCTCGACGGCTACTTCGAGGTCGGTTTCGCCGAGCCCACCGCCGACGAGTCGGGCGTAGCCCAGGAGGACCCGGGACGAGGGTGGTGACGAGGGCTGGCGCGGCCCACGCTTTGCCGTCTCGTGCTGCGGCCAGGATCGTGGTCGTGTCCACCGTGTCCTTACGTTCTCGCGTTACAGCTCTTGCAGCAACGGGATCGATCTTGCAGACGCTGGTGAGTCGGTCTCCTGCGGCGACGGCGATCGACGCGACCCGGTTCGTGTCCGGATCCCACACCGCCATCGCCCCGCCGATGCGCCACGCGAGCGGACGGGGATCACCGGTGTGGTCGGTGGCGTCGATGAGCACCTCGCCGATCACCGGACGGTGCGCCTGTGTCCCAGGCGTCATGGTCGATCACTTCGACCACCCACACCCAGCGCGACATCGGCGTCCAGTGGTACACGCCGATGACATCGTCGTCTGCACCGCGATCGCGGAGGCCTGTCTTGAACCGGTTGCTCGGCATGGCGGTGGCCGGGAACACGGCCCGCCGGTCGGCGATGCGGCTGAGGAGGGCACTGCCGAACGCGTCTCTTCGTGCGACGAGCACGTTATGGATCCGGTCGCCGGCGACCGTCTCGGCCTTTTCTCCTGACACGCACACCTTCGGCGGGAGCGGGATCACGAGGTACTCCCAGGGCCGCCAGTAGTCGTAGAGCGGGTCCTCCACGACGTCGTAGGGTCCTCGCAGCCCTCGACCCACACCCTCCGCGAGCATGGCGTTCAACACCCGGCGAAGCAGGACTGCGGCCGCGTGAGGCACTCCGGTCAACCCTGCTCCGCGACCGGCACGATCGTCGTTGCGCCATGGCGCTCCCGCCCGTCATTACGTGGCCACGGACGCGGCTCCGGAGAAGTTTGTCCGGCGCGCGCAGTAATGTATGCTTCCGCGGTATTGAAACCGGCGACAAGAAGGCGGAGTACATGAGAATCGGAACCAGACGGGACCAGATCGGCCTCGGTGCAACGATGGTGGTCGGGGTACTCGCGTTCGCCTCGGCGGCGTCGGCCTGTGTCGCCACCACAGACGAGACGAAGTTGAAGATCAGGGATGCTGTCACCGGTGCCGAGGTTCGCTCCGCTAAGGCCGGAATGGCTCTCAGGGCTACCGGCGAGAACATCGAGAGGCTTTGGCCGTACCAGATCAAGCTCTTCGTCGACCTCAACAGGTCGGACGGTGACCAGGGCTACTACAACGGCACGGGCGACCAGAGGAGAAGGTGTGGCGACACCGGAATTCCCCAGGTCGTAGCGCAGACCACTCCCGTGTATCCAACCCAACCACACCTCCTTTGGAGCTACAAGTTCGATGTCCCGTTCGTACTCGATCCTGGGCCGATTCCAGGGCAGGCGCACTTCTGCGCCAACCCGGCATGGAACAAGGATGCGGGCGAGATAGCGCAGTTTGTCGACAACTACGTGTACTCACCCTTTGACGTATATGTCCTTTGATTCTGGTTTCAGCGGTCCCCGGTGACCGCTGCGGTAGCGCCGCCGTTGTCGCTTATTTGCCGCGCAGCGCGGCACCCCTTTCGTCCGGGATGTCGCGCTGAGCGGTGTTAGTTTTGGGCAAGAAACCAGTCTAGGCTTTCCCCAGGTGTGAGTTCTGACATCAGCGAGATGAAAACCGGCGGGCGGTTAGGTCCGCTTGAGCGGCAGGCGCCAGGCCAGCAAGAAGCGAGTCTGGACCAACCCCGCAGCGCTGGTTTCGCGTGAGCCACCTGAAGCTCGTGCGGACGGGTCTGGCGCTGGCCGCCGTAGTGGTCGGCGGGTGCACAACCACCACTACCACAGGGGCGGGGACGTCTGACGACTTGCCACCGGCCCCGACCATCATTGAGGCTGTAGAGCAGGACCATGGCTACGTCCTGAGCCGGAGCGAGGTCCCGGCCGGGCGGGTGGTGTTCCAACGGGTCAACCGAAGCGGGCTGGCGCATGATTTGTCTCTGGTGGAGATGCCCGAGGACATGCCGCCCATTGGCGAGCAGCTCAAAGGGGCTACTCGTCGCGTTGTTTCTGGCCTGGCGACGCTTCCCTCTCACCCGCCTGGCAGCCGGGACGCCTTCGCCGTCGACCTCACGCCCGGTCGCTACGGCCTCATATGCTGGGAGCGCGACGGCACCAGCGTGCCGCACGCCCACATGGGCATGGCCGTGGAGTTGCGGGTCCGCCCCTTGGGAGACGAACAGGGACGCCGACGCGGGGCGCGGGGGTGAACCGCGCCGCAAGCACCAGACGGCGCCGGTCCCTTGGATGCTGGCCAAGATCGCCTTTGCCGACCCTGAGCTTCGGCTTCCGCGAGCACGGCATCGGTGTGGTGGTGGCGCTAACACTAGCGCTGGGTCTGCCGACCACAGCGGTGGCGGCATCGAAGCCGCAGGTCGAGATCGACCAGAACCTGCCGGTGACGGCGATGGACGGCCGCACCGACAATGCCCACAATTCACCGGTCTTGGCCGCCGATCCCACAGAGCCACGATTCGTGGCTCTGGCCAGTCGGCTGGACAGTCCCGACTTTGGATGCGCTTTGCACCTCTCGGGCGATGGCGGTCGCTACTGGGTCCCGGCTGAGCCGGTGCCACAGCTGCCCCCTGGAGCCGACAAGTGCTACGCGCCCGAGCTTGTGTTTGACCGAAAGGGCACCCTCTACTACCTCTTCGTCGGCTTGCAGGGAACCGGCAACAGTCCCATGGGCGCGTTCCTTGTCACATCGTCGGACCGCGGCCGTAGCTTCAGCTCGCCGCGGCCGATAATAGGTCCCAACAACACGCCCATCCTGGGCCCTTACAACTACATGGTCCGCATGGCCATCGATCCAGACCACGGCGGTCGGGGCAGGATCCACCTCGGCTGGCTTCACGCCGTGGCCCCCCCAGCGACTGGCGGGCTCCCCGCCCAAGGCAATCCCATCCTCGCCTCATACTCCGACGACGGTGGCAACACCTTCTCCGAGCCTGTGCAAGTGAGTGATCCGAAGCGCCAGCGAGCTGTCGCGCCCGCGTTGGCCGTGGGCGCAGACAATGCCGTGCACCTGGCGTACTACGACCTCCAGGACGACGCCGTTGACTATCAGGGGCTCGAGGGCCCGACGTGGGGGGGCACGTGGTCTCTAGTCGTCGCCACCTCATACGACGGCGGGAAGCACTTCGAGCGCGGCGTGGTGGTCGAAGAGCGCGTCGTTCCCCCCGGCAGGGTCATGCTGATCTTCACGATGCCGCCTCCTGCTTTGGCGGCACGTGGGAAGTACGTGTACACCGCATGGCCCGACGCACGCCATGGGGACCCCGACATATTCCTTGCCCGATCGGCAAACGGGGCGCGGTCCTGGAAGAGGGTTCAGCGCCTTAACGACGATCCCATCGGCACCGGCGCCCACCAGTCTCTGGTTCGGCTCTCCGTCGCACCGAACGGCCGACTGGACGCTGTCTTCTACGACCGGCGAGATGATGTCCGGAATATTTTGTCCCAGGTGTACTACACCTTCTCAAGTGATCGTGGGCAAGGCTTCAGCTCTAACATCAAGATCACCTCCAGGCCCTCCTACACCGGGACCGGTCCCACTTACGAGTCGATCCCGTCGGCCAAAGGCTTGATCGAGTTCGGCTCCCGCCTCGGGTTGTTGTCCGGAGGATCGAGCGCGGTGGCGGCGTGGACCGACACCCGCAACGAGGTCGGCCGACGCCAGGACATCTTCTCCGTCCGGCTGGCGATCCCAAGCGGCCGCCGAGCTGTCCCCGCCCTTCCTCTGGCCGGCATCGGCGTCGTCGTAGGTTTCCTGGGCGCAATCGCCTGCCGTGCCCGCCGCAACCGTGTCACTGAAGGACCGAAAAGTGATGCCCAGGTGGCCGTGAGCCCTCCGGTGTCGGGGCTCGAGCGACGACGACACCTGAGCCTGCGGCGGCCGGGCCGCCGGGCCGGTCGCGCGTGATTAACGCTGGATCAGCCCACCGACCGAGGGGGTTTAAAGGTCGTCACCCTCGGTCTGCGGGCGTGGCGACCGCTTGGCTGTCTTGGTCGTGCCACCAGCCTTGGTGGCCCGGCTCGCCGAGCCGTTCGAGGGCCTCTTGCGGGCAGGGCGGGCATAGGGCGCCACTCCACCGAACAGCTGGTCGAGCTCGGCCCCTTGCAGGGTCTCGCGGTTCAACAGCTCGTTGGTCAGCCGGTCCAACAGCTCCCGGTGCTGGCTGAGGATGGCTTGGGCCGCTGCCTCCTCCTCGCTGAGTATGCGGCTGACCTCGGCGTCGAGGTGCTCCAGGGTCGGCTGTGACACGTCCTGCGTGGACAAGTAGTCACGGCCCAAGAAGATCTCGCCGTGCTCGCGCAGCACCCGCACCCGGCCTAGACGGCTCATTCCGAAGCGGCCGGCCATGTCCCGGGCGGTGTTCGTGGCCCGCTCCAGGTCGCCCTCGGCGCCGGTGGAGGGCTGGCCGAACACCAGCTCCTCGGCGGCGACGCCGGCCATGGCGATGGTGATCTGGGCCTCCATGTCGTCTCTGGTGAAGATCACCTTGTCCTCCTCCAGCACGGCCAGATGTCCCACCCCGTTGGCGCGGGCCACCACCGACAGCTTGTCGATGCCCGCCCCCTTCCCCATGGCCGCCGCCACCACCGCGTGACCGGCCTCGTGGGTCGCGATGCGGCGCTTCTCCCCTGGGCTGATGATGCGGGCGGCCCGTCGGGGCCCTGATAGCACCCGCTCCACCGCTTCTTCCAGGTGTCGCCGGTTGATGCCCTCGGACTTGGACCGGACGGCCAACAGGGCGGCCTCGTTCACGACGGCCGCCAGGTCGGCCCCGGTGAACCCTGCGGTGCGCTTGGCGATGTGGGGCAGGTCGGAATGGGGGTCAACCAGGCGGCGGGAGCCGGCGTGGAGGCGCAGGATGTCGAGGCGCACCTCGGCATCGGGGCGCTCGACGGTGATGCGGCGGTCGAAGCGGCCAGCCCGCAGGAGGGCGGGGTCCAAGATGTCGGGGCGGTTGGTGGCCCCCATGACCACCACGCCGTCGGAGGGGCTGAAGCCGTCCATCTGCACCAACAGCTCGTTCAGGGTCTGCTCGCGTTCGTCGTGGCCCCCGCCCATGCCGGCCCCCCGCTGGCGGCCGGCCCCGTCGAGTTCGTCGATGAAGATGATGGCCGGGGCGCTGGCCCGCGCCTGGGCGAACAGGTCGCGCACCCGGGCCGCCCCCACGCCCACCAGGGACTCGACGAACTCAGAACCGGAGATGGAATAGAAGTTGGCGTTGGCCTCTCCTGCCACCGCCCGGGCCAGCAGCGTCTTGCCACACCCGGGGGGACCCACTAGCAACACCCCCTTGGGCGGCATGGCCCCCATGGCCTCGAAGGCCCTGGGATCGGCCAGGTAGTCGCGAACCTCGGCCAGCTCAACGATCATCTCCGCGGGTGCGGCGACGTCGGCGAAGGTGGTGCGGGACTTCTCGGTGGCCCCCACCTTCTTGTTGCCGATGCGCCCGAACAACAAGAAGTCCGACGCGCCGCCCTCGCGTCCCTTGGTGGCCACGAACAACAGGGCGAACAGGTTGGCCAGGATCACCAGGGGGAGCAGGAACTGGGCCACGAAGCGCACCATGGCCTTGGAGGTCTGGGGGTCGACGCTGGCCCGGGTCCCGGCGTTGAAGAAGGTCTTCAACAAGTCGTTGGTCGCGGTGTCGGACCGGGGATAGGAGGTCCAGTACTCCGTGCCGTTCTTGAGCGCCCCCGTGATGCGGGCGTCTTCGTCCAGGAACCGGGCGGTGGCCACGTGGCCTTGGATGGCCAGGCGCTGGAGGCGGTCGAGGCTTAGCTCGTCACCTGGCGACGGGGGGCGCAGGGCGAACAACGCGGCCGTGTAGGCGAGCAGGAGGACCACCAACGTGCCGGCCAGGACGGTGATCCCCCGCTTGGGCGAAGCGGCCGCGGCGGCAGGCAGCTTCTCTTTGTCTTGGCGCTTTTTCAGGGTGGGCATGTCGTTCCTCCAGCAGGTTCAGTGGTGCGGCTCAGGTGCTAAGGGCGGCAATAGCGTGGCTAGCTATGCCGCCCCCGATCAGTAGGCGCCCTTGGGTCGGGCTTTGACGGCGGCAGAAGTTCGCCGGCGTCGGGCCGGACCTCGGCGGGCGAGGGCCAGCCACGAGAAGCAACCCACCGCCCCGGCCGCGCCTACAGCCAGGCTCGTTTGGGCATCGGTCATGGCGTAGCGACGGGCGCCGCGGGTGTCCTCGGCGTCGTCCGAGCCCACCGCTCCCTGGCCGGAGCCTGGGGCGCCTTGGCCGGCCGCTGCGCCGGGGGCAGCCACCGGGGCGGCACCGGGGGCAGGGACCGACGCGCCCACGGGGGCGTTGGCCGGCGCCGGGGCCTGGACCGGAGACGAGGACGGAGCTTGGGCTGGCGACGGGGCTTTGGCCGAGGAGGGTGCCTGAGACGGCGCCTGGGCCGAGGAGGCCGACGGTGACGGCGACGGGCTCGGCGAAGGGGAGCCGCCGGGTGCGGGCGAACCGGTGCCTCCCGGCGGTGCCACCTGGGGCGGGGGGGTTTCCTGCTTGGGCGGCCCGGCGCCCACGTCCTTCTCCGGTCCCTTGTCCACGATCGCCGGGGCGCCGTAGGTGTAGAGCACGTCCTCGGGCAGCGACGACAGGCGGGACGCCACCAGCTGCACCCGTACCGCTTCGGCCACTTCGTGGGGCGGCGCGAATGCCACCAGATTCGTGTCCGAGACCTCGGTGAACTCCACCCTCTGGTTGCCGAAGCGGACCTCCGTGGTTCCGGCGAAGCCCTTGCCTTCGATGGTCACCTCCGTGCGCTCAGTCGTGAGCCCGCCCGGCGGGGAGATGCCGGAGATGCCGGGGTGGTAGGTGAACTGCGGGGCCGAGGGCGGCGTCGAGGCGCCGCGCCCGGGAGTGCCTACCCTGATGGGTACCGCCCCGGGGGCATGGGGGGGGACGGTGGCGGTGATCCGCGTGGGCGACTCCACCCTGAACTTGTCGGGCTGGAGCGGCACGCCGTCGACGAGAACTTCGTTGGCTCCCTCGAAACCGGTGCCGGCGATGGTGACGCTCGTGCCGCCGAAGGCAGGACCGCGAGGCGGATTGACGCCCGAGACCGCTGGCAGGCCGAGGTAGGTGTAGTCGTCTGCTGCAGGGGAGGCGGGAACCGATGGCACATCCAGGCCCGCCAGGCCGGCGCTCGTCACCACCACGTCGACCCGCACGTCGACTGCGCTTGTCGGATCGTGGCTCCACCGTGGCACCTTGTTGACGGTGAGAGTGCCGTCGGGATTCGCACGGGGCTTATCGAATCCCTCCACCTTGCCCGTGCGTGGATCGCGAAAGTCGACTCGCACGGCGCACCCGAGGCGCTCTCCGGAGATGGTGAGGGTCTCGCCCCCGGCGAGCTTCCCGGCGGGGGGGTGGACCGTGCGGATCACTGGGGGCAGCAACCCGGTGTCGACGTAGGTGAACTGCTTCTGCAGCGGCCTGGACTCGCCGAGGCCGGGTGTCTTTACGATCACATCCACGGGGCCGGGAGCCACGCCAGGGGGCGCCCTCACCACCATGGTGTCGTCGGACTCTTCCGTTTCTGCGTTCCGGTCGACGCTCACCACTTCAGCCTCGCGAGAGCCGAAGAAGACCCTGGAGGCCCCATAGCCGTTGGCTTGATCCTCGGGGTAGAAGTGGTCCCCGGTGATGGTTACCTCGGTGCCGCCGCAGAGGAGGCCCTCGGCCTTGCCGGTGCCGGCCACCTCGACGTTGGTCACCTTGACGAAGGTGATGGAGCCCTTGAAGATCTTCCTTCTATCTGACTTGCCGGCGACGTAGGCCACGGTGGGCGTCGGGTAGAAAAGGGCGGTGAACCGCGCGTAGGCGAGGGGGGTTGGGTCAGGGTTGGTCATCGGGACCCAGGTGGCGCCGCCGTCGGTGGTCCGGCTGATGTTGCCGGCGCCGAAGCCCGTGGTGAGGCGGTTGCAGCCCCGCTCCTTGGGCGGGGCGCAGTTCCGGCCATCGGCTACGCCCACAGCCACGCGGGTCGTCAGGCAATCACTGGCGGTTTGATCCCTCCACGTGCGACCGCCGGCCCCGTTCGAATTGGCGCCCCAATTCTTTGTATTGGCATCGTTGTTGTACCACAGGGCGGAGCCGTGCGTGGGGTCGGTGAAGGAGAGCTTGTTGAAGCCGGTACGCCCCAGGTTCACGTTCGGGTTCTTCTGGTCCAGCGTCCAGTTCCTGCCGCCGTCGGTGGTGGCAAAGATGGCGCCGTCCTCAGTATCGGCAAGGCCGTCGCCGGTGTACACGCGCGTGGTGGCTAGCCCGATGCGCTCGTCGAAGAACTGGAGCGCCTCGCCAAGTAGAGCATCCGATCCGCCCGGTCCTTCTGGGTCCACCACGCTCCATGGTTCGCCGCTGGTGGTCGTGGTGGTCTTTTTCGACAACAGCAGCGCTCTGTCGCTCTTTAACGTCCCGTCGGGATTCTTCTCCAAGGTTCCATCGGGCTTGCGACCGGTAGCTTCGGCCGTGACCCAGACAAGCACCGTGCCCGCGGGGTGCCCGGGAGGGTCCTTGACCGCAGAAAGGGCAAGATCTGTCACTTCCTCGCGTTCGAACTCCGGATAGTCGCTCGGCAGCCTGTACGGCAGCTTCTCCTCGCGCCAGTGGTGGCCACCGTCGGTGGTCCGAAAGACCCCGGCGCCCAGGATCCACCCGTTCTTGTCGTCCACGAAACGCACCTCTTGCCAGTTGGAGAGGGCGAACGTCGCTGGATCGCGTTGATTACCGTTGCGATCCACCATGTTGCTCGGAAGAGGCTGTTGCCAGGTGAAGCCACCGTCGCGAGTAAAGGCGATCTCTCCGTGCCCGACGACCCACCCTTGCTGTTCGTTGAGGAAGAAGACGTCGTTGTATTGCCCCGGACCAGATGAGGCCGACTTTGGTGTGGTCTCTGTCCACAAGATGTCGGGGTCGGGGGCGAAGTTGGCAGGGCATTGAGCGGGGGGGGGGCCCTGGGCCGCACTGGGGGTAGGAGCCGGGACGACGGCGAGTGCGCCAAATGTCAAGCCCACCGCGAAGGGGACCGCCCATCGCACCCGGCGGCCAAAATCTCTCCTCATATGACAAACCCCCAAGCGATTGATGCGAGCCGTAGTCGGCGCGGCCAGCCGCCGCTGGCGAAAACAGAACCCGTCATCGCCGTCGCGCCCTTCTGGCCAGCACGAGTGCGGCGAGGACCGCGACAAGACCTGCCCCAAGAAAGAAGACGACCTCGCGGTCAACTATTCCCGCCCTTGACGTCCCGGCCCTTGTTGGCTTGTAGACTAGGAGCGGTTCCGAGGATTCGGTCCCCCCGGCCAGCAGCACCTTTCCGCACTCCCGGCCACAGGCATTTTGAAGTGACACCGCGGTGTCCAGCGCCCGGGGAGAAGGCATCTCCGACACGAGGCTCCAGCGGTCGGTGTCTGGGTCATAGACCTCGGCCGAGGCCACCGGCTCGCCCGTGAGGTCACCGCCTTCGTCCAGGGTCGGGTCGTTGGTGACGCCTCCAGCGACCAGCAGCCGGCCGTCGCCCATCACGGTGGCGCTGTGGAGGGCGCGCGGCACGTGCGTCGGTGACGTCTGGGTCCACGTTCCCTTCTTCGGGTCATAGCGCTCGACCGCAGCCAGCGCCTTCTCGCCCTCGGCGACGCCGCCGACCACCAACACCTCGCCGTTGGCCATCACGGTGGCGGTGTGGAAAGCGTGAGCAGCCTTCAGCGGCGCGACTGTCCGCCATCTCTGCGAGGCAGGGTCGTAGATCTCGGCGGAGTTGAGTGGGCCGCTGCACGTCGGGTTGCAGCCGCCGACCACCAGCACCGTGCCGTCGCCGAGCCGGGTAGCGGTATGGCCCACCCGAGCGGTGCCCATGGAGGCGGTGGGGCTCCACGCGCCCGAACCGGGGTCCCAGATCTCGGCACCAGGCTGGGCGGCGCCTGCCCGGCCCCCGCTCGCCAGGACCCTTCCGTCGGCCAGGAGCGTGGCAGCGTGGTCCGACCGAGGCTCACTAAGCTCCCCCGCTGGGCTCCAAGTCCCGGCGCGGGGGTCGTAGACCTCGGCGTGGAGCCGCGGAGAGAGGTCCGGTATCCGGCCCGGGGCCGATACGTTCGTGTACCCACCAGCGACGAGCACCCTACCGTCGACAAGAGCGGTGACCGTGTGGTCGGTCCTGGCGTGGGCCAGCGGGGCGCCGGCGGTCCAGGTGCGGGTCTTGGGGTCGTAGACCCCGGTGGCCGCGGATCCGGGCCCGCGGTCGGCTCCGCCGGCCGCCACCACCTTTCCGGAGGGGAGGGCTACGGCTGGACCTGGGCATGCCGGCGAGCAACTCGCTGTCGGCTCCCAAGCACCGCCCGATGGAGCAATGTAGGTATAGCGGGCGGTGGCCACGCCCGGTGAGGGGCCGCGGGGCGTGGCAAGGCTGACCTGAACCGCCCCGGCGGCCCATGCCGGGGCCGTGGCAGTCACCTGGTTGTCGGAATCCACCGTGTGGCCAGAGGCGCGCAGGCGGCCGAAGTACACGGCGGTGGCACCGGTGAACCCCTTCCCGGTGATCGTGACCTTGGTACGGCCCACCGTCGGGCCCTGTGCCGGTTGGATGTGTTTCACCTCTACCCTGAGCGCCGCCCCGCTGCGCTTGACGACGGTGCCAGCGTCGCCGACGGCGTAGCCGGTGTCTGGTGTCGGGAACGCCACGGCGTTCAAGTCATTCGTGGTGGCGCTGTGGTCTGGCCGCCACCGCCCGAGAGCGCCGAGGCCGCTGCCGTCGGCGGAGGCGCCGGGTGGGGCAGGGGCGCGCGTGAGTGACACGATCGTGCCGCCGTCACCGACGGCGTAGCCAGCCAAATCATTGGGGAAGGCAAGTGCACGGAGGTCCGCTCGGACGCGGTCAGGCGAGGACGACACGCATGGGTCGGTGTTGGTGCAGGCGAATTGCGGGGTCCAACGATTCGCGCCCTTGAACGCGGGGGTGAAAATCGCACCCGCGGTTCCGAGCGCGTAGATCGACGAGTGGCGCGGCCTCGGCACTGCCACCCCGGCCAGGTCGGTCGTGATCAACGGGGGTTGAAAAGGCGGCCGCAGGATCCCTTGCTCCACGTCCTTCAACTGCTCCTCGACGGGCACGATCGGTGGGTCGCAACCCTCGACGCAGATGCCTACGCGGTAGATCGTCTTGCCGCCGTCTGTGGTCACGAACATCGTTCCCGCGGCGCCGACCGCATGGGCGCCCCTTGCAGACGTGGCCGTCACGGCGAGCAGGTCAGCGGGCTGCTTCGGGGCGGGCCCTTCAGCACAGGCGCCACCAGCCGGGGTATCGACGCCGCAGGTGGGGAGGCGACGCCAGGTCCGCCCGTGGTCGTCGCTGGCGAGGATCGTGCCGGCTTTGCCGACGGCGTAGGCGTGGGAGGGGGCGACCACTGAGACGGCAGTCAGATCAGCGGTGCTGCGGTCAGCGGAACCGAGCTGGCAGGGCTGGGTGCGCTCGCAGGCGAACCGAGCCGTCCAAATTTTGCCACCGTTGGCCGTGGAGACGATGGTGCCATCCGCCCCGACGGCGACCCCCCGATCGGCGTCCCACAACCCTACGCCTGTCAGGTCCACCGTGATGCGGTCGCTCGAGGCTCCTTCACAGGTCTTGCCCGTCGTACACGCCGCTTGGGGCTGCCAGGTCTTGCCCCCGTCGGCGGTGGCGAGGATGGTGCCGCCCGCGCCCACCACGTGACCGACGAGCGGGTCGGAGAACGACACTGCCGCGAGGCTCGCTGTGGTTCCGGTGTCGAGGGCAGTCCACCGGCCGGGAGGCGCGCCGTTCGGCGGGGCGGGCTGCGCTTCGGCGGGAGGAAGTATCACCACTGCGGCCATGAGGAGGGCGATGACAGCGCACAGCGGAAAGCGCCGGCGTCCCAGGGAGGCGTTCCTGTCGGCGCCGTCCCGGCTCACTCGCCCGACTCGGCGGTGGGCGAGGCGTCGGCACGGCGAGGACCGATCACCAGCACGGCGGCGATGCCGCCTGCCCCGATCGCGGCCAGGATCAGGACGAAGGGCAACACGGAGGCCGTAGAGGAGCTCGGAGGCTCTGCCATCAAGGTGGGACCGCTGCTGGAGGGGCGGGGCCCGGAGGCAGGCGTCTCGCCATCAGGGGCCAAGACCTGCAGACTGGCTCGAACCACGAAGGTGTTGTCGAAGTTGCCGGGTTGGACGGCGGTGACGAGGTAATAGCCCGGGACGGCGTCGGGGACGGTGAAGGTGGCGCTGAACTTGGAGTTGGTTGGAGTGACGCGAGCCAGCACCGGCCCATTAGTGCCGTTCCAGTGGAATGCGATCTCCTTTTGAACCCTTGCTGATCCCGTCACGGTGACTGCGGTGCCTGGGGCGCCGGCGTCGGGGCGCAAAATGAGCGCTGGCGGTACGCACGCGAACGCAGGGGTGGCCAGTGCCAACGCCAGCGCTGCCGCCATACCTACACCTGTTCTCGCCGTCGACTTCCCCATGCTGATGCGACCTCGCTGCTGTGTGCTGCCTCGGACACCTGCCGTCCCTGCGCCGCCGGCGCACGCCCTGATGATGTGACGGGCGCTGGCTCGGACGACCAAGTGGTCAACGGCCATAGACCCCTAGCTATTCCATGGTACACATCCAGCTATATGCGCGAATCACGGTGAGGTTCGGAGCTGGAGGCGCGCCGGGCGCGGAGCACGCTCAATAGTCCGCCAGCGACGAACATGCCGCCGAACACGTACACGTTGCGCGGTAAGAGCGAAGTGGCCCGGTGGGCGCCAAGGAAGAACGCTCCGAACGCCACTAGCGTCAGCGCCACACTCATGGCGCTGATGTAATAGCCAACCCGGTTCATGCAGGCGGCCACCACAGCGCCGGTGCCGAGTGCCAGGATGGTGAGCGCTAGGAAGTCAATGTCAGCAGGCGAACGCCCGGCATCGATCCACAGCGCGATGATCCCGCCTGCGACGGTGAGCATCAACCCCGGCGCCCACAGGCTGCCGCGGCTGCGACTGAGAACTGCAGCAGCGAGGTAGGTGAGACCGATGATGAAGGTCACCCAGTAAAAGGCGACGAGGCCCGTTTTGATCAGCAGGATCATCATGAGGCCGCCACTGATGAGACCGATGCCCTTGCCGAGGCCGTGCACAGTCGATTGGCCTCCACGTTCCCCACGGCGAGCAGGGGTACTCAAGTGGTTGGTTCCCTTCCGGTCTCCCGGCGCTGCGCTGCCCTCTGCGGGGCTACGAATTGGCGATTTTGCGCTCTGCCGCAGCACAAGAGGCGCCAGGCTTTCTTCCTCATGGGCCCCGGCACGCGAAGAAGGGAGACCCCGCTTCTCCGGGCCTCCCTTCTTCCAGTAGCCGTGATGCCGTCTCAGCCCTGGACTGGTTCGACTTTCACAGGTTCAGTGCTGAACGTCAGGTCCCCTCAGTAGTACCGCAGACCCCGGGAGGAACCTCCTCGTTCTGGGTCACGCAGACGTTATTTTGGTTCCACTTGTTGCCAGGTCCGGACCCCCGTCCGGCGGCATCATAGTAGAGAATGCCCGAATAGATCCCACCATTGAACAGCATCGTGTTGTTGTCGATGAGGTTCGCTTCTGAGCCGAGCCTGACTGAGATCCCGTCACCATAGTTCGAGTTCACGACGTTGTTGACGATGTGGTTGTTTCTGGACTGGTTCCTGAGCGTGATGCCGCCATCCTGGAAGAAATCATCCACCTCGTCGCCATTGTTGACAACCTCGTTCTCGCGAACGACCACGTTGCTGGACTGGTTGAGGAGGATGCCATTGGACGGCACCGAGCCGTTGGAGTCGTTGTCGTGCACCTTGTTGTGGAGGATGCTGACGCAGCTTCCGTTGATGGCGATCCCCTGGTTGTGGTTCATCATCTCGTTGCCCTTGAATTGCCCAGTCCCGATGTGGATTTGCGTATCACCGACACAAGAAGAACCGCGGACAAGCACCCCGTGGCTGAAGGGCCTGGGGTTGGTGACATCACCTGGAGGGCCGGTGAAGGTGATTCGCTCCACCTTCACGTCCTGCGACCGGTTGATGTTTATGCCGTTGTCGAATCCCTGGATCGTCCCGCCAACTGCATTATCGACGACGTGGACGTTGACGCGTCCGGTGATGTTCACACCGTCCTCGGGTTCGGCGTCCGTGGCTCCGCCGGTCGCAGCTACGCCCTGGCAGCTTCCGAGATAGCCGGTGACGACAGTCACGCAGTTGATCCTGTGCCCGTTGAGGTCGATCACGACGTTGTCGGCGCCCACGATCAGTGCGTCCATGTCGACGCAGGTCAAGTCGTTCGCCACCTTGATGGTCTCGACCACGACCATGCCACAGAAGATGGGGTCTTCTCCCGCAACCAGAGCCCGGGCCGGCGCTGTCCCAACCCCCCAGGTTGCACCCAACAGCGCTACTGCTGCCGCAACCCGTACAACCCTTGCATACCGCGAGGGCGATTGTCGCACGTGGCCTCCTCAGCCCTGATGTCGGATTGTCCCTACCGCGCTATCGCTAGCACTGGCTGGTCCCGGGGGTCAAGGAAAAAATGATGATTGCGAAGTACACGACGATCGTCCAGGCTCGGCCACAATACGTGAGGCTTCAATCCGGGAGCCGCCGCTGCGAGACCGCGTGCCGTCTTGTGTCCGTCCATGGCGCGCGTCCAATGGTGGGACAGGTGGTCGGGCCGTCGCGGCGCCCGCTGGCCATGACGACGGCTGGAAAGACCTGCTGGTCACCGCCGTCGAGGGCGGACGAGGCCCCGCTGCGCCCTTACAACGGTCGGGCCGTTGACCAAGCCCGCGTCGGGGGCGAGGTCGGCGTGAAGGAGCACTTGGTCGCAGCTACGTAGCTGCGGGACTCGGTGCGCTAGCCGAGACCGGTGAGTTGACGTCTCCGCAGGTGGCTGCGTTGAACGACCGATAGGTCACCTTGAGACACAGGCCCCGGTCGTTCTCCTCGGTCACCGCCACCCCCGGGCCGCCGTGCCGTCGGTGCCGGCCGAGACCACCTCGAACAGCACGGACTGCTCGCCGGAGCAAAGCCCGAACCGGGCCCCGATGTCGACCCGTGCCCTGGCGGTGGCCCCCGACGTGGCCCAGTCGAAGTACCCGCGCTACGTATCGGTGTCCTTGGCGTTGCGGTCCCCACCCCGGTCATAGACGGCGCCGACGCTGGCCCCTGGGGCGGTGGCTACATCCACCACGTCGCCCAGGTGGTCGGCGTCGTAGTGCGACGGGCTCACCCAGCGCAGGGACCGACTGCCCGCCCGGTCCAGGTAAGCCAGGATCTCCTCGCGACTGCCATCGCCGGCATCGACCAGCCCACGCTCGCCGCAGGGTCCTTCGTGGCGGCGTCGCCGTAACCGAAGGAGAAGAAGGTGATCCGAAGTTCTGGTTCTGCTGCCGCCGAAGCAACGGGACCCGCGGGCACCAGCCCAACCAGGATCACGCAAGCAACCGCCGCCACGAGCTTGGACCGCATGTCTGTCTCCTCGTCGGGAGCGGCTCCCGAGTGCGCTGGGACGGCTAATCCGATCCCGCGCCGCAGCCGGGGCTGGAGTGGTCAACCGCACGCCAGCGGTTAGGGACTGCGAAGAGCCGCTGTGTACCCGATGGCGCCGTCGAAAGAGGGCCGCGGCCGGGAAGCACGTATCACCATCCGGGGCTCGCGCGATCGGCACATCGCCCGACTTGGCCCGCGACGAGAGGTAGCTCCGGCGCCCGCGGAGGACGCGCGCCATGGCTGCAACGCGACGGCCCTATCGCTCGCGCGAGATCCGTCCTCAACGCCCTCTGCATGCGCGAAAGCAGCGCGGTCGTGGCAGCGGAAAGCGCGTGATTCCTACTGACTCGCCAGCCAGCCCTCAACGTCGTTGACCCAGTCCGGCTCGTGGCTCTGCGACTGGGACTGGCGCCGCTCGTCCACGAGTTCCCGGCGCTGGAACCACGGCAGGCACGACAGCAGCAGGGTCGAGCCCACCCACAGCAAAACCAAGGAGACCACCAGCAAGACGGTCATGGTTGCCAGCGTACGTGCTGCGACCAACGCGGCTCGGCACCTCGTCGGCGCCCCATTTTGCGAGGCGCTGGCGTGTCAGCGGAAGAGCCTCGCCTGGGAGTTCTTCCGGTTGGCGGCCAGGCAGACGCTGCCGCGGCCGGGTTGTTTCTCTTCTGTCACCCGCTTCCCGAGGATGCAATGGAGGACGCGGGAGCGGGGGCGCGAGCCTCGATCAGTCTCGCTTCCCCGCCCCGGCACCGACTCCGGTGCCGCCATTTCCGTTCACCGCCCTCATGGGCACCGCGCCAGTCATCCCTCCCGGGGCCTCGTCGACAGGTCGAGACAGCGTCTCCAGTAGCTGGTGGTAGAGGGCGAGGATCTCCTCGCTGAGCTCCTCGGTCGGCCCGAGGGCGCCGAGGGAATGCTCAGCGTCGCGGCGGGCGCGATGGAGCGCACCGCGGTCTCTGGCCATGGCCGCCGCGAGCATGCGGTCCTGGTGCAGCTGCTCCATCGTCGGCACGACGAGGAGCCCCTTGGCCACCGCTTCGGCGGCGGTCGCGGGATCACCAGCATCGAGGGCGAGGCTGGCTAGACGGTGGGCAGCGTCCCCTACGGCCACCTCGATCTCCGACACCAGGAACTCCGAGAAGGCCCAGGTGCAGGTGCCCTTGGGGACCCGGGAGAAGGGGCGGCCCCGCACCAGGCTCAGGGCCTCGGCGAGGAGGGTCCGAGCCTCGCCGGTCGGAGCCCGCCGGGCCTGGGCCACCAACGCCTTGAAGCGGCGCCAGTCGGTGGGCACACCCACCACCAGGTAGCCGCCGACCTCGCCGGCGTCGGGAACGTGGTCTCGCCCGAGGCAGCGCCGGAGGTGCGAGACGTAGCTGCGGAAGGTCTCCTCGCTCACCTCCTTGCCCAACAGGTCGGCCCCCAAGGGCCACAGTGCCGCCCGCAGCTCGTCGGCGCTTCGGGGGCGACCGTCCTCGCGGGTGGCGAGGTAGGCGGCCAACTCGGTGACGATGCGCCGGTTGGGGCGGTGCTCCCATCCCACCACCTCGATCTCGGGTCCCAGGATCCGGATCTCCTTGCCGCTCCCGCGCGGGCTCAGGACATCGGTGGCCTTGGGCCTGGCGGCGTCCCCGGGCGAGTCGGCCATGGCGACGCCTCGGGTGTCGGCCGCCGCGGCGAGTAGCGCGGGGGCCGCTTCGACCAGGTCCGGCTCCGCCCCCACCGCGGCCAGTGCCATACCCAACGGCTCGACCACCGCCGCCCCGCTGGCGTCGATCACCAGCCGCCACCGCGCCCCCGTCACCGGGCCGGCCGCCACCAGCCCGATGCCGCTGCGGCCGCCGGCGCCGGCGGCGACGGAGAGGCGGGCCAGCACATCGGGCGCTGCGGTGTCGGACCAGGCGACCACGACGAGGGGCGCGTACCCTTCGGCACCGCCGGCCGCAACCCGGGCCGCCAGGGTCGAGACCGCCCCATGCCGCTCCTGGTTCTTGGCCGACAACTCCTCGAGCTCGTCGGCCAGCGCCTCGGCGTCGGCGGTGGCCTCCACCTCCTCGGCGAACGCGTCGCCAAGCTGTGGCGGCCCGCCCACCAGTCGTACCTGGGTGGTCTCGGTCCAGGGACCGGTGGCCAACTGCAGGGCGGCCCCCGTACAGAACGCCGCTACCCGGTCGCGGGCACCCTCGACGCTGAGGGTCCCGATGCGCTCGAGGTCGACGAGCACCTGACCCTCCGGCGTCGCCCCCAGCGTCACCAGCCCAGGGGCGAGCGGCACCTTCCCCTCGCTGCGCCGACCGAGCTCGGCCAGGGTGATGGTGCGGTCCAGCCGCCAGATGCGACCGTCCTCGGCGGCGTCGAAGCCCTCCGGAGCATCGGGGAGCGGGCGAGCCAGAAGCAGCTCCACCCCCAGCTCCCCCGCTCGAACGAGCAGGACCTCCGGTAGGCCGGTTGCATCCCTGCCGGCCAAGGCCACGCCCAGCAGCCTCAGGGTCCCGTCGATCCACTCGGCGGCCTCGTCGGCCGCGATGGCCCGCCACTGGGCTTCGGCAGGCGCCAGGTCGGGTTCCGGGCGGGCTACGCCGCGCCCGGGACGGCGCAACCGGTGCTGATGGCGGCGGAGCCGGTCCAGGGCGGCCACGACGCAGGCGGCCACCAGGCCCGAGGCGGCGATCACCGCCGCGGGGACGCGCACGGGCAGGACGGCATCCGGTCCCGGGGCGCCGCCGTCCTCGGGAGCCCGGGAGGACGGCGGCTGGGCGGGGGCGGGGCGAGCTGTGGCGTCGCCAGCGCCGTTGCCGGACACGGCGGTAGCGGGGGCGGTTGGTGGGCTGGGGGCAGGGTTGGCCGGGGGCGGCGCCGGCTCTGGCGGCGCGCTCGCCGACACCGGTTCGCCGTCGGCGGGCCCGTCTATACCGCCGCCCTCGTCGGGGAGGTCGTGCGCGTCGGGCGGCAGCTCGAGGATCCAACCGGGCCGGACGAGGTCGGGATCGACGAACCTCTGCCCGTCGGCCATCACCGCTGCCTTGTTGAGGCTCCAGATGTCCCACCCCCGCCTTGGGTCGCCCAGATGCCGGGCGGCGATGGCAGCCAGGTTGTCCCCCGCCACGACCCGGTACCGCTTGGCGGCCGGGGCGGTGCCGTCGGAAGGCCCGAGTCCGGTGGCGTCGGCGGGCATGCGCAGCACCCATCCGGGTCGGATGAGGGACGGGACCTCCAGCCGGCCCCGGTCCTGGGGCACGTGGCGGTTGGCCTCGAAGATCTCCTGCCACCGCTCCTCGCTGCCCAGGTGGCGCGCCGCGATTGCCCGCAGCGAGTCACCGCCGCGCACCACGTAGGTGGGCTGGGACTCCACCTCCGGCGGCGCCGGTGCCGGTGGGGGTGCCGGCTCCGGAGGTGGGGACCAAGCCGACACCACCGCCGGGGGCGGGGCGAAGCCTCCCCCGCCGGCCACGGCCGGGAGTCCGGTCCCGACCAGGAAGGTGGCGGTGGCCACCAGCCGCCGCAGGAGGAGCTGGGTCGGGCCCACCAGGCGGCTGCGCGGCGCCTGGCGGTGACGGAGGGCGGCGGCAACTTCCAGGGCCAGGCCGGCGAGGACCTGGATCCACAGCAGCCATCCGACCAGCGCGATGGCCTTGACCACCAGCGCATCGGACAGCCCTCCGGCACCCAGGCCCCGGCTCAGCTGGTCCGCCGTGGGCACCGACGTCGGCAGAGGCCACCCGGCCACCTTCGCGAGCACGACCGGAGGGACCACCACCAGCCCCACCAGGGCCACCACGGCCAGGAGCCCCCGCGCCATGCGATGCATGTACTAGTCCTCCTTCGTCCCGCCGCCGACGAGCCCCATCACCTTCGACCCCCGTCCCAGGACCCGGGATTCCGCAGCTCCTGTTGTTGGCTTCGCGGCGTTGGGGCAACGGTGGTTCCCCGCCCGATCGATGGCGGGCGACGGACGCCCGATCGGACGTGGCCGGTCATGTGCGGTTCCTCGGCTTGGCGCGGCACTCAGTCACCCTCCCTGGTCGTGCCCGAGACGGGCCTCGAGGTGCCGACCCCGACCACCTCGACCGGTCCCAGGCCGACCAGGCCCAGCAACCCCACCGGCTGGGCCACCCGCACCCGAACCGTCACCAGCTCCTCGGTGGCCGTGACCGTGCCCTCATAACCGGCGTCGTCGAGATAGGCCTGCACCTCCTGGCTCGCCCGGTCGGGATCCAACAGCACCGCGCCGTCGGCGGCCCGAAGGCTGGCAGGGTCGAGGGCCTGCCCCCCGGCCTGGGCCGCCAGCTCGGCCACCGCGAAGGCCCGCCGCTGGGCGGCCAGGATCAGCCCGCCCTCGTACAGCAGCCCGGTGGCGACCAGGAGGGTGAGGGTCCAGATGGTGACGAACACCAGGACCGCCCCCGCCTCGTCACCGCGCCGGCTCACCGCGGCCCCCGCAGTGCATCGACGGGGGCGACGAAGCTGGCGGACAGCGCCTTGGAACCGGGCACTCCCAGCAGGGCCACGTCTCGTAGGTCGACGGTGCAGGTGACCTGGACCCGCACCGAGCCAGCACTACGGCCCGCCCCGGCAGCTTTGAACTGAGTGGTGTCGGTGGAGACCGCCACCCGGGCGCAGCTCAGCCCGGCCAGGGCCAGCTCGTCGCGGGCGGCGGCGTCGGCCGCGGCCGGTGCCTCCTGGGCGCTGCGGGCCATGGCCGCGGCGCGGGCCCCGGCTCGCGCCGCCCCGTCGACCTCGGCCCGGGCCTCGCTCAGGCGGCTGGCCAGGACAGGCAGCAGCAGCATCATGACCATGAGGGGGGCGGCCAGGGCCAACTCGGTGGCCGACCCCCGCTCGTCTCGCACCGGGCGGCTCACTCGCGGGGGGAGCGGAATCGCTCGGTCGGGCCCTCCGCCACGGCGTGGACGGCGGGGCGGAGGAACGGGACCAGCTGGGGGGCCCGGCCCCGGATCTCCACCCGGGCCCGGCGGTCATCGAGGGCGACATCGACCACCGGGTCCAGCACCATGTCCGCCCCCGCCTGGCGAAGGAAGGCCGCGGCCCTCTCCCTGGCCGCGGCCTCGGTCCCCTCAGCCACCCGGGCCGCCCGGGCTCCCTCGGCGGCCGCCGCCTGGGCGACATGGGTGGCATGGCCCCACAACACCACCTGCATCACCGCCGAGATGAACATGATCAGCACCGGGGTGGCGATCACCATCTCGGTCAAGGCGTCACCGCGCTCGTCGCCGCCATCTTCCCGGCGCCGCCCGCGCCGGGTCCCGAGCCAACGGGCGCTCTCTTGGGCGCCGCCGCCGTGGAAGTCCCGGCCTGCGGCTGTCATGCCTAGGGAGCCGGGGCCGGCGCGGTGGGGTCGGTGACGATCCGGCCCGCCGTCTGGGTCAGCTTCAAGATGATCATGGCGCTGATGGCCAGGGTGGCGATGGCGAAGGCCGACACGATGATGGTCTTTTCGGTGATCTCGCCGTGGTCGCCCCGCCCCGACAGCACCCGCTCCAGCCGGCCCCGCCAGTCCTGAGCCCTGATCCACTGCGCCACCAGCAGCTCGGTCATTTCCACTGCACCTCCTCGGTTGGTTACTGGACAACAGGCGCTCACCCACCGCCTTCAGAGGCCGGCCACGATGGACACCGCGGCCGGGTACCCCACGAAGAGCACCAGCCCGGCCAACAGCACCATCAGGGCCACGCTCATGAGCTCGCTGGCCGCGTTCGCCTCCGCCTCGATCCCCGACTGGGCGTGATCGCGCAGCGCCTTGGCCTTGGACTCGATGGAGGCGGTGATGCGGGCACCGTCGGTTCCGGCCAGGCGGACGCTGCCGGCCAGGTCGCGCAGCTGCGGAATGCACAACTCGGAACCGAGGCGGTCGAGCGCGTCCCAGGGCGCCTCGCTGTGCAGCTGGGCCCGGGCCAACGCCCGGCGCAGCTCGGCGAAGGCCCAGCCCCCGCCGGCGCCGGCGGCGGACTCCAGTGCTTGGTCCACCCCCCGCCCACCGGCCATCTCCACGGCCACCAGGTCCAGATAGCCGCTCAGGGCATAGGTGAAGTCCCCCCGGCGGGCCCGGGCCCCGGAGCGCACCACCACCGGGGGCACCATGGTCCCCAGCCCGCCCAGGACGAGCGCGGCCCCGGCGACCACGGCGACGGGCGGGTCCAGCTCCAGGGCCACGGCCACCGCGGCCAGAGCAGGGGCGCCCAGGAGCGCGCCCGCGGCCCAGGCCACGCGGCGCAGGAGGTAGTCGGGCTCCGACATCCCCACCACCCGCAGGTCGCGGCAGGTGGCGCTGGTGAGGCGGGGGCCGGCCACGCCCTCCAGCGCCCGGCCCAGCCTGCCCGCGGCGGCGTGGTCGCTGCTGGGTGCCGGCGGAGGCTGGTGCAGCCGCTCGATGACCAGGCCCAGTGGCGGGGGGGCGGGGGCCAGGGCACTCCAGGCCAGCACCACCGCCGCCCCGCCCACCGCGCCCAAAAGGAGGGCGGCCGTCACCGCAGGCCCGCCGGGGTGGGGCGGGCGGAGAAGAACCGGGCCGGCTGGCGCAGCCGCGACAGGCGGGCCAGCCACGACAGGCCGATGGCCCACAGGACCACGATGGTGGTCAGAACGGCCTGGCCGGCGGGGGTGGAGTAGACGGCCATGAGGTCGCGGGCCACCAGGGCCATGGACAAGGCGGTGGCGGCCATGGAGGTCACCAGGACCTTGACCGAGGTGCGGATGCGGGATCGGGCAGTGTCGATGCGCAGGCGCATGGCGGCCTCGTCCCGGGCGTAGGAGGCCAAGGTGGTGAGCAGCGAGCCGAGTTGGGCTGAGGGGCAGTCATAGGAGCGGGACAGCCCGGCCACCACGAAGTCGGCCACCGGATGGTCGGCCTCATCGGCGAAGGCGGCCAGCGCCTGGGGCGGGGGCTGGCGTGGGAGCCGGGCGGCCAGGGCCAGGACCTGGGGGCGCAGGGAATCGGGAGCGAGCGGCGCGGTGGCCACGATGGCCCCCTCCAAGCCGGCGGGGCCCAACACGTTGTCACGCAGCATCTCGGTCCAGGTCGCCACCGCCTCGGCCCGCTCGATGTCGGCCGCCACCCCGGCCCGGCTGCCCACCAGCTCGGGCAGGTACCACCCCAGCACGGCGGCGGCCAGGGCCGCCACCGGCCAGCGGGTGGCCACAGCGACGGCGGCGCCGGCCGCGCCGGCCCGCACCAGCCGTCGGCGCAGCTCGGGGGGTACCGTCCAGTCCCGGCGGGGGGCAGGGCGGGGGGCCCGGGCGGTGGCGGCCAGGTAGATGGCGGCGGCCAGCACCACGGGCAGCACGGCGGCGAGGAGGATCACTCCAGCCACTCCCCCAGGGGCTGGTGGCCGGCGGGATCGAAGCCGGCGGCCACCAGCTGTTCGCGCAGGTGATGCGGGATGCCCGCCCGGGGAACGGCGCGACCGTCGGGGCCGGGCCCGAACAGCTCGGTGGTCTTGACCTCGGTGCCCACCAGCGAGTCGACGTAGTGGACGGAGGCGACGTGTCCCACCTTGCCCCAGGCGTCTCGGTCCATGAACACCACCAGGTCCAGGGCCAGCACGGCCAGGTGCAGGGACTGGGCCGGCTCCACGCGCTGGGGGTTCATGACCCCGTGCAGAGCTATGGCGTCGAACACGCCCCGGGCGGAATCGGCGTGAATGGTGGAGAGGCTGCCCCGGTGGCCGGTGCGGATGGCCCACAGCCAGGCCAGGGTCTCGGGGCCCCGCAGCTCGCTGACCAGGATGCGGTCGGGGCCCATGCGCAAGGCGTTGTGGACCAGGGCGCCCATGGTCAGCTCCCCCACCCCTTCGATGTTGGCCGGGCGGGACTGGAGGGAGGGGAGGTCGCGGTGGCGGCTGGCGGGGAGGCGGAGCTCGCGCTCGGACTCCACCACCACCAGCCGCTCGTCGGGGTGCAACAGGTCGCACATGGCCCGCACCAGGGTGGTCTTGCCCACCCCGGTGGGCCCGCCGACGAGGATCTGACAGCGGGCCCGCACCGCGGCGGCCAGGAACTCCTGCACCTCGGGGGTGACCATGCCCATGGCCGCGGTCTGGTCCCAGGTGACATCCAGGAGGGTGTGGCGGCGGATGGTGACGTAGGGGACGTCACCGGCGTAGTCGATGGCGTTGAAGCGGCTCCCGTCGGGCAGCATGATGTCCACGATCGGGTGGCGCAGGTCGAAGGGGCGGCTGCCCAGGTCCCCGCCGTGGGCCGCCACCCGCCGGATCAGCTCACGAAGGGCCTCGACGCTGGGGGCCACGGGGGGGCCGGCCACCTTGGTGCCGTCGGGGTAGACGATCCAGGTCTCGGCCGGGCCGTTGATGCGGATCTCGGTGGCCCCTTCGATCTCGAGCAGCGGCTGCAGCCCGGCGTAGCCGAAGCACTGGTGGCGGATCCGGGCCTTGAGGTCGAACTCCTCGTCCTCGCCCAGCACCGCAGAGTTGCCGGCCAGGCACTGCTCGGCGTAGCGGCGCATGACCGCCTCCAGCTCCTGGCCGAAGATGGCCTCCTGCTGGTCGGGTTCCAGGGGCCGTCCCGCCGCGGCCGCCTGGCCCACCCGCTCGTCGAGGCGGGCCTCGACCTCGGCCCCCAGCTCCTGGGCCAGAGCGTCGAGCCGGGCCGGCACCGCGGCCACGTCGTGGGGGTCCGCCGCGGGATCGGGCGCGGAGAATCGCGTCGCGGCGTGCTTGCCGTTGGGGTGCGGGGGGTGGGGTCCCCCGGGTTGGGCGTTGCAGCTCACCGCGCCACCTCCAGTTCCGGGCGCCCCACCGCGGTCCGCTGGGCGAGCGTGTCGAGCACGGTGGCCGCGGAGCGGACCAGCGGCGTGCGCCGGACGGCCGGCGCGCTCGCGGCCCGGGGCAGGCCGGCGGCGGCATCGGGATCGTGCTCGACGACGCCGATCACCTCGACCCCGAGGACCCGGGCCACCTGGTCGACGGGCGGGCGCCGGCGCCCCGACACCACCACCGCCACCACCTCGGCCGACCGTGACCGCAGGGCGGGAAGGGCGGCGTGGACGTGGGCCACCTGGTCCGGCTCGGCCCGCAGCACGACCACCGTGGCCGAAGCCGCCTCCAGGATCTCAGCGGCGGGCGAGGCCGGGCTCCAGCGCCCGCAGTCGGCCATGACGTGGCCCTCGAGGCCGGCCAGGGCTCGACCCAGGGCTGGCCCCAGGGCGGCCAGCGCGGCGGTGGCCCGGGCCGCGTCGGGAGGGCCGAAGAGCACGGGGACGCCGGGCCCGACGGTCCGGAGCTGGTCGGCCACCATCTCGGCAGCCAGGCCGCGGCGGGCGACGGCGGCCAGGGTCACCAGCCCCGGGGGCTCATGGGCCACCTGGACCCGGGCCGCCAGGTCGCCACCGGCAGGGTCCAGCTCACACACCAGCGCCTCGCCCCCCACGCCCGCGGCGGCGGCCAGGGTGGTCACGCCGGGAGAGCCCTTGGCGCTCACCAACGCCCAGAGCACTACGAGCCCCCCACCAGGACCAGGGTGACCCGCCCCTCGGCGCCGGCCGCGCTGACCTCGGCGGCGATGGCCTTGGGCACGACCAGCGACACCGCGGTGGCACCGCCGGCGTCCCGGGCGGCCTGCACCGACAGCACGGTCGCGGTGGCGATGGCCTCGACCGCGCTCCCTCGGCCATCCACGTAGCCAGCCGCGGACCGCCTGACCACCTGGACGTGGTCCCCCGGCCGCAGCCCCGCCGGGTAGAGACCGGAGCGCAGGGCGACAGACGCCACGGCCTCGCCGGGACCCACCGGCGGGCCGGGGAGGACCACCGACGGCGCCAGCAGTGCCCCCCGCGGCAGGGTGGCCCGCACGGTGTGGCCGACTACGTCGCCGGAGCGGGCGGCGGGTATGGCGGCCACGCCTTCGGTGCGCAGTTGGACCACCTTCACGTCGCCGGGGCCCAGGACCTCGCCGTAGTGGACGTCTCGGGCCAGGGCCAGCACCTCCCGGCCGCCGGCCAGCCGGGAGTAGAGGACCACGTTGCCGAGGGCGAAGATCACCACCAACAACCCCGCCGCGGCCAGCCGGCCCCGGGGCCGGCGAGCGCCCAGTACCGGCTGGGGAGCGGGGGCGGTCGCCAAGGGCCGGCCTGCGGCGGGGCGGGTCTGGGCAACGGACATCGGCGCTCCAGGGGGCTCAGGGGTCGCGGGGGTACACGTTGATGACCTGGACCTCGCGCACCCGCATGGCGAAGTTGGTCGTGACCGGGAGCAGTCCCAGGTCGCCTTGGCTGCCGTCGCTCGCCGACCAGGTCACGCGGTAGGTGACGGTGACGCTGGCGGGGTAGGTGTTGTCGGGACCCACCCCGGCCGAGGAGCGGCGGTAGACGTGGCTGCAGTCGGTGCGCTGGGCGTCGTCGGGCAGGGTGAGGTCGTAGGCCTTGCCGGGGCCCTTGCACACCACCGTCTCGCCGTCGCCCATCTTCCAGATGGCCTCGGTGGGCTCGGCGGTCACCGCGGTGGTGAGGCCGGGGACGCTGGCCGTCGCCTCCACCCGGCTCCAGTCGTCGAGCGCGAGCCAGGTCTCGAAGTTGACGTAGGTCTTGGCGTTGGGCGGCGACGTCACGGGTTGGGGCGTCGGAAGCGGCTCGTAGGAGAGGGCGTCGCGCGCCAACACCCCTCCGGCAGCGACCCTCGGTGGGATGACCACGATCTTGTTCGATACTTCCGTGCCGTCCGCCCTCTTGCAGATACGGATGAACGTCCCGCCCTC
>JAHWJQ010000019.1 GCA_019348305.1 Actinomycetota bacterium | reverse complement strand
TTCCGATCTCGTTCGTCTGGATCGTCCCGGGGCTGATCGCCGGCTTCGGCGACAACGAGGAGCAGTACCCGTGGCTGACCATCCTCGACGACCCGGTGATCGCCATCGCGGCCGGTGTCCTGCTGTTCCTGCTGCCAGGGGACAGGCAGGGCAACATGACCCTTGTGTGGAAGGACGCCGAGGAGGGCCTGCCCTGGGGCGTCCTGCTGCTGTTCGGCGGGGCCAAGCTTCCCAAGCTGGCCCGGTCGCTGGGTCAGGCCAAGAACGAGTTCGAGGCTGGCAGCCGCGACAGCCAGCTCGACGCGGCCAGGGAGGATCCCAAGAAACCCGAGTCCTAAGCGGACTCGGGGTGCCCTCAGCGACCGTTGGGGGCGGACTGCCGCTCGAGGCGTCGCTGGCGCAGGATGCGGCGGCGCTCGCGCTCGGAGGTGCCGCCCCAGACCCCATGGTCAATGCGGTTGCGGAGCGCGTACTCCAGGCAGGGGCTCTTCACCGGGCACGTGGCGCAGATCTGCCTGGCCACCTCCACCCCAACGCCGTCGCTCGGAAAGAACAGCGAGGGCGACTCATCCTGGCAGTTGCCCCGCGCCATCCAGTCGTTGTCCATCTGTACCACCTCTTTCCCGGACTTCGACGGTGGGAATCGTCGAAAGGTTCCGGCTTCACCGTCCTACGTATCGCAAGGCCTCTGTGGATTCGGACAACCCCTCCTGAAGGAACAATCGTGGCCGAGCAGTGGAACCGTCTGGAGTTGACATCGGCAGTGAGGGCCAAAAGATGAACGAAGAGAACCAGCCCAGGACCGGCCCCGTCTGGTCACTCGATCCTGACCCCCCTGCCGCGCCGCCCACGGCGGCTCCGACACGAGACGCGGACCCGGAGGCAGCGACCCGTCAGGGGACCGACGGCATAGGCCAGTGGTGGACCCCGCCACCGCCCCCCCCGGTCGCCCCGCCCGCCCCCGAAAAGCCGGCCGGCGCCGGCCTCGCCGGCCGTGGCTGGTTGGCCGTGGCCGTGGTGGCCGCCCTGGTCGGCGGGATCGTCGGCGCCGGCACCTATGGCGCCATCGACAAGAGCCGCGAGGACGAACGCGCCCCGCTGCGCACCAGCACCGCCGTCCCGGGCACGAACACCACCCTCGCCGGCTCACCCCTCGACATCCAGGGCGTGCTCGACAAGGTGCAGCCCGCGGTGGTGGCCATCGGCGTCGCCGGGTTCGAGGGGCGGGGCGCGGGGACGGGCATCATCCTGACCCCCGACGGCGAGGTTCTCACCAACAACCACGTGGTGCAGGGCGCGGCGCGCGTGCAGGTGACCCTCAACGGTGAGAGCGAGCCGCGCCAGGCCGACTTGGTGGGCGCCGATGCCTTTGCCGACCTCGCCGTGATCAAGATCCGCGGCGCCTCGGGGCTGCCGACGGTCGAGCTCGGCAGCTCCGCCGCCGCTCGTGTGGGCGACGACGTCATCGCCATCGGCAACGCCCTCGCCCTTCCCGGTGGGCCCACCGTGACCCAGGGCATCATCTCGGCCAAGGACCGCACGCTGGGCACCCTCGACGGGCTCATCCAGACCGACGCCGCCATCAACCGCGGCAACTCGGGCGGGCCACTGGTGAACGCCGCCGGCCAGGTCATCGGCATCAACACCGCCGTCATCCGGGGCGGGGGCAGCGAGGCCGAGGGCATCGGGCTGGCCATCGCCATCGACCCCGCCAAGCAGATCATCGAGCAGCTCCGCAAGGGCGGTCTGCCGCCCGATCAGCGGGCCTTCCTGGGCGTGAGCACCCAGGACCTCACCCCCGAGGTCAAGGAGAACATCCAGACCGGCGCCAGCTCAGGGGCGGTGGTGGCCGAGGTCGTGCCCGGTTCGGCGGCCGCGGACGCAGGCCTGCGCCGCTTCGACGTCATCGTGGGTATCGACGGCAAGGAGGTCCGCGGCGCCGCCAACGTCGGCTCCATCATCCGGACCAAGAAGCCCGGCGAGCGGGTCCAGATCGAGTACTTCCGGGGTGACGAGCGCCGCACTGCAACCGCCACGCTGGGCACGCGGCCGGCGGACGAGGAGTAGCCCTAGGGTGTCGTCATGTCTTCGATGAGCCCAGACCAGGAAACCGCCCAGCCCCCGCGGGGCCACGTTCGGGTGGTCTATCTGGGGCCGGTGGCCCCGCACTGGGACGTGCTGGCCGACTTCGGCGACCGCAACGTGATCGAGGAGTTCCGCCAGCGCGTCCTGGCCAGGCTGCTCCTGCTTCCTCCCCACGACCCCCAGTTCAGGCGCAACCGTGAGCGGGTCGTGCGTGACGCCGAGCGCGAGAACCTCCTGCTCGAGTGGGACCTGGGCGTACCCGACGAAGAGGTCTCCGGGGCCACCGCCTGAGGTGGGTTCACCGATGCGAGTGCTGGTCACCAACGACGACGGCGTCCACGCGCCGGGGATCTTGGCCCTCGCCCAGGCGCTGGCCAAGGACGGACACGACGTCGTGGTCGCCGCGCCGCTGACGGACATGAGCGGCTCCAGCGCCGCCCTCGGGCCCGGTCATGCCGACGCCGTGGCGGTCGAGCGGTTCCGATGGCCTGACCTCGACGACGTGGACGTCATCGGGGTGGACGGTCCCCCGGCCATGGCCGTGCTGGCCGGCTATCTCGGCGCCTTCGGCGAGGCCCCGGAGGTGGTGGCTTCGGGCATCAACTTGGGGGGCAACACTGGCCGCAGCGTGCTGTTCTCCGGCACGGTGGGAGCGGCGTTGGCCGCAGCCAACTTCGGCATCAAGGGCGTTGCCGTGAGCCAGCCGCCAGGAGACCCCTGGCACCTGGAGACCAGCGCCGCCTTTGCCGCCGCTGCGGTGGCCTGGGCGGCCGCCGCTCCACCGGTCACCGTGCTCAACGTCAACGTGCCCAACCTCCCTCTCGAGGAGATCCGGGGGGTGCGCAGCGGCAAGCTGGCGCCCTTCGGCGTGGTCCGCACGGTGTTCGAGGGCGAGGCGGAGGGCCGGCTCCAGCTCGTGCTGCGCGAGACCGGCGAAGAGCTCGACCCGGACACCGACACGGTGCTGGTGCAGCGTGGCTTCGTGGCCGTCAACGGCCTGGTCGGCCCCAGGGCCGCTGACCACGGCGATGCGGTGGAGGTGCTGGCCGAGCGGGTCCTCAGCCAGCGCTGATCCGACGGCCGCCGTGGGGTTGGGGCCCCACGTTGCGGAGGAGCGTGGGGTTGGGGCCCCACGCGGGTCACCTAGCTCAGCTCAGCGCTTCTTGTTCTTGGCGCCTTTGACGTTGGGGAAGATGTCGTCGTCGCCGGGCGTCCACGGGGTGAAGGCGACGCCGGGAGCGGCAACGACCACGGGAGCCGGGGCGGGGGCGGCGACAGGAGCAGGGGCGGCGACAGGAGCAGGGGCCATGACGGGGACGGGCCGGGAGGCGGGGGCCATCGCGGGTGCCGGACGCTGGGCCACGGCGGGTGCAGCAAGCGGGGCGGGGGCCACGGGCTCGGTCAGCGCAGCCGACAGGGCGGCGACGAGGTGGTCGTCGGCGGGGCGGGCCGGCGCCGGCGCCGGCGCAGCGGTCAGGGGGTAGCGAGCCTCGGGCTCCCAGTCGGCGAATGCTCGGTCGAGCTGGCTGTCCGAAGCCCACTCCGGCGCCCGGTCCGTCGCCGGTGCCTCGTTGCGGGCAGGGGGGGCATCGGAGCCGGAATTATGGCCATAGACGTCACCAAGGAGGTTCGACAGGTCGGACATGTGCATGTTCTCGTCACCCGCTGAGGCCGCCTTGAGCAACCCTACGATGAACCGGTGGACGTGGGAGCCGGATGGCGTGAGTTGCACCCGGCGACTCTGGCCGGAAAGGTGCAGACCAGTGGGTTCGCCCGGCTCACGCTGACCCATGCCCTCAGCATGGCGGGCGACGCCCTGGTGACCATGGCCCTGGCCGGGTCGCTGTTCTTCAGCATCTCGCCCAACGAGGCCCGGGGGCGGGTGGCTCTGTCCCTGGTGCTCAGCATGGCCCCCTTCGCGGTGGTCGCCCCCTTCCTGGGGCCGGCCATCGACAGGTCGCGCCACGGCCGCCGGGCCATGGTCGTGGTCTCCTGCGCCGGCCGGGCCGTTGCCTGTTTGATGATGGTGGAGGTGCTCCAGGGGCTCGCGCTGTTCCCGCTCGCCTTCGCGGTGCTGGTGCTGGCCAAGGGCTACTCGGTGGCCAAGAGCTCGATGGTGCCGGCCCTGGTGGGACGGGCCGAGGCGCTGGTCGAGGCCAACTCCAAGCTGGCCATCACCTCGGCCCTCGCCGGGTTCGTGGCCGCGGGGCCGGGTGTGCTCGTGCTGCGCTTCTTCGGCGCCGGCTGGGTTCTGCGGTTGGCCGCCGCCGTGTTCGTTGCCGGCGCCGTCGCCGGCATCCGCCTGCAGCCCCGCCCCGCTCGTTCTGGGGAGGTCCGCGCACCTGACGGGTGCGCGGACATCCCCACAACGGAAAGGGGGGCGGAGCTGCGGCTGTCGTCGGCCGCGGTGGTCATGGCCCTGCTACGGGCCGTGGTGGGCTTTCTGACCTTCTTGGTGGCCTTCGACCTCCGCAGGGCCGGCGCGCCGGCGTGGTGGTTCGGAGTTGTGCTGGCCGCCGGTGTGGGGGGCGGGCTCGCCGGCTCGGCCCTCGCCCCCCGGCTGCGCACGAGGGTCAGCGAGGAACGCATGCTCACGGGGAGCCTGCTGCTGGTCGCGGTGACCGGCCTGGTCGTGGCCCGGCTGGAGGGCCGGTTGTGGGCGGCTGCAGTGGCCGTCGCGGCCAGCGTGGCGGCCGGTTCGGCCAGGGTGGCGTTCGACTCGCTGGTCCAGCACCTGGCCCCTGATGCGGTGCGCAGCGGCTCGTTCGCCCGCTTCGAGGCGGGGTTCCAGCTGGTCTGGGTGGTGGGGGCGCTGCTGCCGGTCGTGGTGGCCACGCCGCTGGGGCGGGGCTACGACGTGGTCGCGATCGCCACCCTGGCTGCCGCCGTGGCCTACGCGGCCGTCCAGCGCCGGCTGGGTACGACACGGTCATGAGAGTCGTCGCCCTGGCCGACACCCACATCCGCCACGGCGGCCGGCGCCGCCTGCCCGACGGGGTCTACGACCTGCTGGTGGGAGCAGACGCCATCCTCCACGCCGGCGACGTCCTGGTGGCCGAGCTGCTCCACGAGCTGAGCGGCTTCGCCCCCGTCTTCGCCGTGCTCGGCAACAACGACGCCGAGCTCCGCGGGCTGTTGCCGACCGAGCGGGTGGAGGAGCTGGCAGGGGTGAGGGTGGGGATGATCCACGACAGTGGCGCCTCCTCCGGCCGAGCCGCCCGCATGCGCCGGCGCTTCCCCGACTGCGACCTCGTCGTCTACGGCCACTCCCACATCCCCCACGACGGGCCGGGGGTGGACGGGCAGTGGCTGTTCAACCCGGGCTCGCCGACCGACCGCCGCTCCCAGCCGCATCACACGGTGGGCCTTCTCGACCTCGAGGACGGCCGGATCGCCGGCCACGAGATCAGGGTCGTCTGAGCCCTGCTACTCCGGGAGGTTGATGCGCTCCCACCAGAGCCCGGGAGCGTCGACCTCGGCCGGTGTCGGCAGGTCGCGCGGTGACTCCCACAGCCGCGTCACGCCCTCGCCGCCCGTGCGCTCCACGATGCCCCGCACGAAGTCGCCGCCCCGGTCGTACTGGGCCTGGCGCAACTCGAGGCCGAAGAGGCCCCCCACGAGCCGGTCGCCCTTGTTCGCCTCCACCCGGCGCCGGCGCACCGCCTCGGCGATCGAGCCGTACGAGCCGATCAGGCGGCCACCGACGTCGTCCATGACGTAGTCGACATAGCCCTCGATGGCCGCGGTGAGGGCCTCGAGGTGGGGCTTGAGGCTGCGCTGCTCGGGTGATTCGATCGACCCCAGCAGGGAATCGGGATCACCGAAGACCTGCTCCCAGGACTGCTGATCGGTCGGGTCGATCTCGGTGAGCCGGTCGGTCAACGCGCTGGGGTCGGGCGCGAACCCGCCGGCGAAGGCGTGCAGCAGCTCCTCCAGGCGGGCCCGCACGTGTGCCCGCCCGAGCACGGCGTGGTGGGTGACCGAGTCGAGGCACACCCACAGGCGCAAGTCGTCGGGAGGCAGGCTCCAGTCGGAGGCGAACTCGTCGAGGTTGGCGGCGACCACCAGCAAGTCGTCGGCCGGGGGGCGGGGGATGGGCAGGTCGTACTGGCCGAAGGACCGCCTGGCCAGGTGGCCGACCATGTGGCCGAGCTGCATCCCCAGGATGACGGGCGCCATCACCGAGAAGATGTTGCCGAGCATGGCCTCGGACATCGGCCCGCCTCGCTCGGCGTCCTCCGGCTCGCCAAGTGCCGGATCGTGCAGCGCCCGGCTCCCCAGTGACGCGGCGAGGCGCTCGAACAGCGGCTTGTAGGCCTCGAGGGTGGCCGCCGCCCATTCGCCCCGGGTGGTGGGGCGGATGGTGAGGGCGCGGCCGGTGATGGAGGTGGACAGGCCGGTGGCCTGGGCCACCTGCAGCTCGGCGACCCGGGCCAGTTCGGCCAAACGGATGCGTTCTAGCGGGTCGACGTTGCCCTCGTCCTTGCCTTCGGAGGCCATGTAGCCGCCCAGTTGGCGGGCCACGTCCCAGTTGACCGGCCCCTGGTTCTGGAACATCCGGGCGATGTCACCGAAGATGGGCATGCCCTCGAACGGATTGCCTCCGTACGGACCGGGCGTGCTCACAAAGGCATCGTATGCCGTCGCCCCGGCTATGCCGGCCGCCGGCCCAGCCGCACCTCGACCGTGCGGGCCAGCCCGTCTCGCAGCACCGACAGCGAGATCGTGTCGCCGGGGCGGTACGAGCGCAGCCGCACGATGAGCTGGGGCATCGACGTCACCTTCTGGCCCTCCACCGCGGTGATGATGTCGGTCGGGACGAGCCCGGCGGTCTCGGCCGGGCCCCCCGGCTTCACCGTCTTCACCACCGCGCCACCGGGAAGGCGGGCGGCGCTGGCCGCCTCGCCGGCCAGAGAGTCGCCCTCGATGCCGAGCCAGCCGCGCGAGACCCGCCCGTCGTTCATCAGCTCGGCGGCAACGGCCCGGGCCACGTCGATCGGCGTGGCGAAGCCAATGACACCGGCTTCGGTGGTGGCGTTGGCGGCGGCGATGCCGATGACCGCTCCCCGGGCGTCGACCAGGGCGCCTCCCGTGCAACCGGGAGCGACGGCCCCGTCGGTCTGAATCATGTCGACGAGGTTGCGGCCATTCGCGCCGACCTGCTGGCCCACCGCGCTCACCACCCCGACCTGCACCAGCGGGCCCGTGGCCGCGCCCGTCGGCGAGCCGATGGTGATGGCAGGTTGGCCCACCTTCAGCCCCGCGGTGGAGCCGAGCAGCGCCGGCTTGTAGTCGGCTCCCTGCAGGTCCACCACCGCGATCTCGGTATCGGGGTCGCTGCCCACGAGCCTGCCCTCCACCTCGCGACCGTCGTGGAGAAGGACGCGGAAGGAGTCGGCGCCGGCGATGACCCGGTGGGCGGTGAGCATCATGCCGTCGCTGCGATAGATGACGCCGGAGCCCCACCGTTCGCCAGCGGGGCCCTTGGCGACGACCTGGGTGATGGCAGGACGCATGCGATCGGTCAGCGCGGCCACGTCGTGCAGCGGGGCCACCTCGGCGCCGGCCACCACCGGGGCGGCCACCCGCTCGACGGCCACTCGCGTGCGCAACGGGCCGACGACGGCGAGCACTCCCAGGCTCAACAGCGCGCTGATGCAGGCGGTGAGTGCGACCACCGTGACCATGGGGGGACCGCCGCTGCCCCTGCGCCACCGCCACCGCGAGGGGCGCGAGCCAGCCGCTGCGCCTGCGACCTCCGACGGATGCCGCCACAAGCGGTCGTCCGGAGGCAGCAGTGGAGCAACCGAGCGCTCCTCGCCGTCCTCCTCGAACTCCATTGCGCTTTAGGTTATCGGCGGCCCTGTTCGTGCAGCCGTCGGCCCCGGCCGTACCATGAGGAGGTGCTGGTGCCACCTGAGCGGGGGAACGACTGGCTCGGGTTGACCAGCCGGCCACTGCCGGTCGAGGCCGCCGTGGCGTGGGCGCAGCTGCCTTCCTGTGGTGGCACCGTCTGCTTCACGGGCACCGTCCGCGACCACGCCGGAGAGCGCAGCGGAGTGGAATGGCTCGACTACGAGGCCTACAGCGAGCAGGTCGAGCCGCGGTTGCGGTCCATTGCCGCTGATGCGAGGCGCCGGTGGCCCGACTTGGGGCGCCTGGTGCTGCTGCACCGCGTGGGCCGCGTCCTGCTGAGCGAGGTTGCCGTGGTGGCCGTCGTCTCGGCGCCTCACCGCGAAGAGGCCTTCGCCGGCGCCCGCTTCGCCATCGACGCGCTCAAGCACAGCGTCCCCATCTGGAAGAAGGAGTCCTGGGAGGGCGGCGAGAGCTGGGCAACAGGGGCCCACCCCATCCGTGACCTGGCGACGCGGAGCGGGCGCTCACGCTGTGAGGCGGGTGAGAAGCAATGATGAACCTGCTCTACCTGGGGATCGCCATCCTTCTCAGCATCATCGGGGGCCTGATCCTGTGGTACCGCAACCGCCGGCCGACCTCCCTCACCGCCGGGATAGAGGAGTTCCAGCGAGAGCTCCGGGCGCTCACGCCTGACGGCTACCAGAAGCGCGACCGGGGCTCCGGGCCCACCGGCAGGAGGTGACAGTCCGTGGCCCGCGACCTCGCCATCGACCTCGGCACCGCCAACACGCTCGTCTATGCCAAGGGTCAGGGCATCGTCCTCAACGAGCCCAGCGTCATCGCCTTGAACATGCAGACCCAGGACGTCCTCGCCATGGGCCACGAGGCCTGGCAGATGATCGGCCGGACGCCGAGCTACATCCAGGCCGTGCGGCCGCTGCGGGGCGGCGCCATCACCGACTTCGACATCACCGAACGGATGATCCGCATCATCCTCAGCCGGGCCGGCATCTCGCGGTTCAACCGGCCCCGGGTGCTCATCTGCGTTCCTTCGGCCATCACCTCCGTCGAGAAGCGGGCCGTGAAGGAGGCGGCGCGGCGAGCCGGGGCGACCGACGCCTACCTGATCGACCAGCCCATGGCCGCCGCCATCGGCGCCGGCCTGCCCATCGGCGAGCCGCTGGGCAACATGGTCGTCGACGTGGGGGGCGGCACCACCGAGACGGCCGTCATTTCCCTCGGGGGGACGGTGGCGCTCCAGGCCATCCGCGTCGGCAGCTTCGACATGGACACCGCCATCTCGACCTTCGTGCGGCGCGAGTACGGCATCGCCATCGGCGAGCGGACCGCGGAGGAGATCAAGGTCGCCATCGGCTCCGCCTACGCCACCGAGGACGAGGTCAAGGCCGAGGTGCGGGGTCGCGACCTCATGACCGGCCTGCCGAAGACGGTGATCCTGTCGCCCGAGGAGGTACGCGCCGCCCTCGAGGAGCAGGTGAGCGCGATCGTCGACTCGGTGGTGCAGTGCCTGGGCATGGCGCCTCCTGAGCTGGCCCAGGACCTGATCCTGGAAGGGGTCCACCTCGTGGGCGGCGGCGGCATGCTGCGGGGCCTCGACGAGCGCATCGCCAAGGAGACGCAGCTCCCGGTGCACCTGGTGGCCGCGCCTCTCGAGTGCGTGGTGCTCGGCGCCGGCAAGTGCATCGAAGCCTTCGAGTCGTTGCGGGTGATGTTCATGGAGGCGGACCGGTAGTGGACCGCTGAGGTGGCCGGGTCGCCCGCCTTCGCCGCGGCCCTCCCAGAAGCACCGCTCCTGGCCGTGCACAGCCTCGAGGTGGTCTACAGCGACGTGATCCCCGTGCTGCGGGGAGTGACGCTGGACGTGCCCCGGGGGTCCGTCGTCGCCCTGCTCGGGGCCAACGGGGCCGGCAAGACGACCCTCCTGCGGGCGCTGTCAGGTCTGTTGGGCCTGCACCGGGGGCGCGTCACCAAGGGCTCGGTCGAGCTGGAGGGCCGGCCCATCACTCGCCTGGCCGCACCGGCCATCGTGGCCCGGGGGGTGGGCCAGGTGATGGAGGGCCGGCGGATCTTCTCGGAGCTGTCCGTCGAGGAGAACCTTCGCGTCGGGGGGTACTGCCGGCGCAGGGACCGTGCCGGCCTGGCCGCTTCCTTCGACCGGGTGATGGAGCTGTTCCCGGTCCTGGCCGATCGCCGTCGCCGCACCGCCGGCTATCTCTCGGGGGGCGAGCAGCAGATGCTCGCGATCGGGCGGGCCCTGATGGCGTCACCCCGGCTGCTGCTCCTGGACGAGCCCTCGCTCGGCCTCGCCCCCCGAGCGGTGGAGCAGATCGCCGGCGTCGTCGTCGACATCAACGCCGAGGGCACGACCGTGCTGCTCGTGGAGCAGAACGCGGCGATGGCGCTGGCGATCGCCGCCCGGGGGTTCGTCATGAGCCACGGACGGGTCGTCCTCGAGGGGTCGGGGGCCGAGCTGATGGAGAACCCCGAACTGCGCCACTCCTACCTCGGCGCCCAGCAGCCGACGACTTCGGGCCGGGTGCTCCCCGCTCAGAGGGGCCGCTCGGGCCGGTGCAGAACCTCCGTGGGTGAGGCCCTGTTGGAGGTGAGGGGGCTCACGTTGCGCTTCGGCGGGGTGACCGCCCTCGATCGTGCGACCTTCGATGTCGGGCGCTGCGAGGTGCTGGCCGTGATCGGCCCCAACGGCGCCGGCAAGACCTCCATCCTCAACTGCCTCAACCAGGTGTACCGCCCGCAGGAGGGCTCGATCCGCCTCGACGGCGAGGAGTTGACGGGGCGGCGACCGGACGAGGCGGCAGCTCGCGGCGTCGCCCGCACCTTCCAGAACCTCGCCTTGTTCACGAGCCTGAACGTGGTCGACAACCTGATGCTCGGCCGCCACCACCTCATGAGGACGGGGTTCCTGGCCGGCGCCGCCTGGCGGGGGCGGGCCCGGCGGGAGGAGATCGAGCACCGAGCCCGCTGCGAGGAGGTCATGGTCTTCCTCGGGCTGGACCGGTACCGGTACTCCCGGGCCGGCCTTCTGCCCTACGGCGTGCAGAAGCGCATCGAGCTCGGCCGGGCCCTGGCCATGGAGCCCAAGGTGTTGCTCCTCGACGAGCCGGTGGCGGGCATGAACCGTCAGGAGGCCGAGGAGGTTGCGGGCTACATCGGCGAGGTCAACCGGCGCCTGGGGATCGCCGTCATCCTCGTGGAACACGACATGCACATGGTCATGGGCACCGCCGACCGCGTTGTCGTCCTCGATTTCGGCCGGGTCATCGCTGTGGGTACGCCCGCCGACGTGCAGGCCCACCCCGAGGTGGTCCGGGCCTACCTGGGCGTGACCTCCGGAGGACGATGACCGACTTCCTGCAGTTCCTGGTGGCCGGGGTGGCGGTGGGGGCGCTGTATGCCCTGGTGGCCCTGGGCTTCGTGATCATCTACAAGGCCACCGGCGTCATCAACTTCGCCCTGGGTGCCCTGGCGCTGCTCGGCGCCTACCTGACCTACGGCATCAGCCAGACGTGGGGTGTGCCGTTCTTCGCGGCCGCCGCCCTGGCCATGGTGGGCTGTGCCGGGGTCGCGCTGTTGACGGAGCGGCTGATCTTGTCGCGCATGGTGGGCCGACCAACCTTCGCGGTGATCATGATCACCGTCGGCTTGGCCATCGTCATCGAACAGGCCGTGATCATCATCTGGGGCGGGGCCACCTTGCCGCTCGACGACCCGTGGGGTCTGCGGACCCTGTCGTTGGCCGGCGTGGTGGTGGCCCAGAGCGACCTGGCCCGCATCGTGGTGGCCGGCGTCCTGCTCGCCGGCTTCTTCACCCTGTTCCGCTACACGACCCTGGGGGTGGCCATGCGAGCGGTGGCGTCCGACCAGGAGGCAGCGTTGGCCCAGGGCATCAGCGTGCGGGCGATGGTCGGCATCACGTGGGGCATCGCCGCGGCCATCGCCACCGCGGCCGGCGTCCTGCTGGCCTCGGGGGGCCGCGGGGTGGAGCCCTCCCTCGGTGTCGTCGCCCTCGTGGCCTTCCCGTCGGTGGTGCTGGGCGGCCTCGACTCCCCCGGGGGGTCGCTGGTGGGCGGCGCCATCATGGGCGTCGTCGAGGTGATGACGGCCGGCTACTCCGAGCGGCTCCCGGAGTTCCTGGGCGCCAACTTCCACCGCGTCACCCCCTACGTGGTGCTCGTGGTCATCCTGGTCGTGCGGCCCTACGGGCTCTTCGGGGCCAAGCAGGTGCAGCGGGTCTGATGGCCGGGCCCACGATCGACCGGCGTCGACGGCGGTTGCTCGACACGCCGGCGAAGTGGGTGCTGGCGGCGATGGCGCCGGTGGTGTTCGTGCTCGCGCCCCTCCGGCTCGCCGACTTCCCGCTGTCGGTGCTCAACGTGGCCGGTATCTTCGTCCTGGGGACGATCGGGCTCAACCTGCTGACCGGCTACACCGGCCAGGTCTCGCTCGGCCACGCCTTCTTCATGGGAGTGGGCGCCTACGTCTGGGCCCACTTCGGGGGGGACCTGGGGCTCCCCCTGCCGGTGTGGCTCGTGCTCGCGGCGGTGGCCGGCGGCCTCCTCGGCGGCGTCATCGCCCCCTTCGCCCTGCGGCTGCGGGGCAACTACCTGGCCATCGTCTCGCTCGGCGTCGTGTTCATCGGCATCCACGTCTGGAAGAACTTCGAGTCCGTCACTGGCGGAGCCCTCGGCTTCACCGGGGAGTCCCGAGCTGCATTCGTCGGCCCCGTGGACTTCGCCCACCTCGAGGTGGCAGGGCGGGCCTACACCGTCGACCAGTCCTTTTTCTGGCTGATCTGGGCCGTCGTGGCTCTGGGAGTGCTCGTGGCCACGAACATCGTGGGGACCCGCCCCGGGCGAGCGATGCAGGCCGTCCGCGAACACGAGATGGCGGCCGCCATCATCGGCATCGACCCGGCCCGCTACAAGGTGGGAGCGTTCGTGGTGTCGAGCGCGTACGCGGCGGTGGCCGGCGCCCTGTACGGCTCGTACTTCAACTTCGTCAACCCGGAGCACTGGAACCTGTTCCTGTCGATCCAGTTCATCGCCATGGTCATCGTTGGCGGGGTCGGCACCGTCTTCGGTTCCGTCCTGGGCGGGCTGTTCATCGGTAGCGTCCCCCGGGTGATCGAGAACTACGGGAACCGGGTCCCGCTCATCGAGAGCCTCGGGGTGACCATCCCGGAGCTCAACGCCATCCTGTTCGGCGTCGTCATCATCGGGTTCTTGGTGTTCGAGCCCGACGGGCTGGCCGGCATCTGGTTCCGGATCAAGGCGCGCCTGGCCTCGAGGCCGGTCCCGTTGACGCCCGTCCCGTTGAAAAAGGAGATCTGATGGTTGCAGGCGACCGCTCCCACCTCAGGTCGGCGGCACTGGTGCTGGCCCTGCTCGTCGCCGCCGCAGGGTGCGGTCGCGGCGACGCCCGCACCAGCCGCGAGCAGGGGGAGGGGAGCGAGGCGGGCGGCCCCAGCCAGCTGTCGGCGGTGCCCGGCTTCGACCTCACGACCATCAAGCTCGGCGCCCTCACCCCGCTGACCGGCCCGGTGGCGGGGGCCATCGGCATCCCGCTGACGGAGGGCAACCGGGTGTACCTGGAGAAGGTCAACGCCAAGGGCGGCATCGCCGGCAAGTACAAGCTCGAGCTGATCGCCGAGGACAACGCCTACAACACCGACAACACCAAGGCCAAGTACAAACAGATCAAGGACTCGGTGGTGATGTTCGCCCAGATCCTGGGCACGCCCCCCACCAGCGCGGTGCTGGTCGACCTCAAGACCGACAAGATGATGGCCTCGCCCGCCTCCCTCGACGCCGAGTGGATCGGCGAGGAGAACCTGCTCCCCGTGGGAGCGCCGTACCAGACCCAGGTCATAAACGGCCTCGCCTACGCCTTGGGTGAGGGTGGGGCCAAAGGCAAGCGGGTTTGCGGCTTCGCGGCCGAGGACGCCTACGGCGAGGCTGGCCTCGAGGGACTCGAGTTCGCGGCCAAGGAGCTCGGCTTCTCGGTGGCGGCCACCGCCCGCTACACGGCGACCGACACCGACTTCACCGCCCAAGTCACCCAGCTGAAGAACGCCGGCTGCGGCGTGGTGGTCATGACGTCGCTGCCGACGGCGACCAACGCGTTCTTGGGCAAGGCCCAACAGCTCGGGCTCGATCCTCAGTACTTCATCGCCCAGTCTCCGTCTTGGCTCCCGGCCTACGCGGCCAGCCCGCTGTGGCAGAAGAACGTGCTCTACGTGGCAGAGGGCACGACGTGGGGGGACGAAACGGTCCCCGGCATGAAGGAGATGATCGCCGACGTCAGGAAGTTCCGGCCCGACCAGAAGCCCGACACCTACTTCACCTTCGGCTATGCGCAGATGAAGGCCGTGGTGGAGCTGCTGGAGGAGGCGGTGACGCGCGGCGACCTCGGGCGCGAGGGGGTCCTCGAGGCCAGCAAGAAGCTGGGGACGGTCGAGTTCGGGGGGCTCTTCGGCGACTACGGCTATGGCGAGGTGGGCGAGCGCAAGCCCCCCAAGGCCAACACCGTGTTCAAGGTGAACCCCGGCGTGCCGGGCGGCCTCGAGGCGCTGAAGAAGAACTTCCAGTCCGGCGCGGCCGAAATGTACGAGTTCAAGAAATGATTTTCGCGGCGCTCTGATGCGCCGCTGCCGAGAGGCCTCAGCGGGAGAGGTCTTCGGCCGCCTGGCGCACCTGCCAGTCGCGATCGGCGAGCGCCCGCTGGAGGGCGGCGTCCACCTCGGGCCCTTCGAAGGGTGCCAGGGCGAGAACGGCCCGGCGGCGCACGGCCGGCTTGTCGGTCGTCGCCGCGAGGATGGCGGGCAGGCCGGCAGGGTGGCCGATGGCGCCGAGGGCGGCCACCGCGGCTTCACGACAGAGCGCGTCCGGATGCGTCGTCGCCAGGTCGGCGAGGGCGGTGATTTCCGCTGGTCCGGCGCCCGCACCGCGCTCTCCGAGCGCCCACGCCGCCGCCTCGGCCACCAGCGGCTCGGGGTCGGCCAGGACCGGTACCAGGTCGAGCGCTGCCGTCGAGGCCTCGGTCGCCGCCCGCCTTCGTACCGTCGGGTGAGGGTCGGCCAACCCGTCGGCGAAGTCCTCCTCGCTGCTCCTCCCCATCCGGACCAGGGCGCCCAGAGCGGTTGCCCGCACCCCCGGATCGGGGTCGGCGAGAAGTCGGCGAGCGCCGGCTTCGTCGCCGGCGTGGCCCGCCTCCCCTGCTCGCCGGCGGCGCTCGCCGGCGGTCGTCGAATCGGACATGTCGGTGTGCAGAGTGGTGCGAACCTCTCTCGGCGCGGTCAAGGCCTGTCGATGAAAGTGCGAGACTATGACGATGAGGGACTCCCGACGATTCCTCCTAGTGCTGCTTGTCGGCCTGCTGCTCTTCGGCGGGGGCCTGGTCGCGGTGATCAAGACCACCGAGCCGGCCCAGGCGGTGGCCGACGCCCCGGTGCTGGCCGTCGAACCGTTGCCCACCACGACGACATCGACCACGACCACGACCATCGAGCCCACCACGACCACAGCGGCGCCGCTCCGCGTCGTCACACCGCGGGCGCCGGCGCCGGTGCGTCCTCCGCGCCAGCCCTACGCCCAAGAGCCGATCGTGGAGATCGGCAGGATCGAGATCCCCAAGATCGGGCTCAACCACAAGATCATGCACGGCATCTCGATGCGCAACATCGACCATGGCCCGAGTCACTGGCCCGGCACCGCCTTTCCCGGTGAGGTCGGCAACAGCGTGTTCGCCGGCCATCGGGTGACCCACAGCAAGCCCTTCCGCAACATCGACAAGCTGGTCCCCGGCGACGAGGTCTTCTTCGTCGTCAACGGCGTCCGCAGCCGGTACGTCGTGACAGGCAGCGAGATCGTCATGCCCACCCGGCTCGACATCGTGAACCCCACGCCTACCGCGACGGCCACGATCTTCGCCTGCCACCCGCCGGGCTCGGCCAAGCAGCGCTACGTCGTGCGGATGGACCTCGCTCCGTCGGGGGAAGCGCCGGCGTCGGGTTCCTGAAGTCTGCTGGTCCGTCTCAAGGACGCCGCTCCCTCGTCCGATGGAACGTCTGGAAAAAGGAGCGTGGACATGTCGCACATCGTCATCTACCGGTCGAACGACGGCCAAGCCGTCTACCACCAGACAGAGGGCCTCGAGGAGGCGGCGCGGCACGTCGAGTGGCTGCGCAACTCGGGCCAGGGCAAGGACGCCCGCATCTTCCGGATGCAGGAGGTCCCGATCGAGGTGAAGACCTACTACCGGGTCGAGGTGGCGGTCACCGAAGAGGCGCCCGCAGCGGCGGCCCCTGCCCCCGCGCCGGCGGCCCCTGCCCCGGCGCCGGCGGCGAACCGGCCGAGCGCAGCGCCGACCCCGACCCCGGCCCCGGCCCCGGCGCCGAGCCCCGCCCCGGTTGCCGTCAAGCCTGAGACCGCCGGCACCGGCGCCGGCGCAGCCGCCAACGGCGGGCGTTTCGGCCTGTTCGGCAAGGGCTGAGCTTCAGCCTCAGCTCATCCGGCGGCGACCCGGCGCAGTGCCAGCGTCAGGATCACCAGAGCCAGGCCCACTGCACTCGCCAGTGCGCCGCCGGCAACCAGCACCAGGACGATCAGCGCGATCGCGGCGCGGATGCGGTGCGGTCGCTCGGCAGCGCCGCCCGGCATCACCGGAATCGGTGGCGAGCGCCTCTGTTCGACAGCGGTGACGGGGCTGCTCTGCGCGGCAGCGGGGCGGGCGGCGGGACCAGTGACGGCCGGCGCCGCCGTCCATGACGGCCGGTAACGCTCGGTTTCCGGCGACGGCGACGGCGACGGCGCCGGCGGGGACGGGGACGGGGACGGGGACGGGGGCGTGAGGTCCACCGGTGCTGGCTCGACCAGGGTGGCGTCGGCCATCGAAGGCTCGGCCGCGGCCGGGTCCGGCCACTGGAGACGCTCCTCTTTGACCGACTCCCACCAGGGCCGCCAGTCGTCGGCGTCCGCCTCGTCGTGCGACGCGGCCTCGGGCGGATCCTCGTCGTCGAGCCACCAGGCGACGGCCTCGTCGGACACCGGCTCCGGCTCGGGCGGCTCCGGCTCGGGCAACACCACCACCGGCTCCGGCTCCGGCTCGGACTCGGGTTCCGGCAACACCACCACCGGCTTGGGTTCCGGCAACACCACCACCGGCTTGGGTTCCGGCAACACCACCACCGGCTCGGGTTCCGGCAACACCATCACCGGCTCGGGCTCGGGCAACACCACCACCGGCTCGGGTTCCGGCAACACCACCACCGGCTCGGACTCGGACTCGGACTCGGGCTCGGGCTCGGGCTCGGGCTCGGACTCGGGCTCGGACTCGGGCTCGGACTCGGGCTCGGGCTCGGGCAACACCATCACCGGCTCAGGCTCGGGCAC
>JAHWJQ010000199.1 GCA_019348305.1 Actinomycetota bacterium | reverse complement strand
CTCCTGGCCCCGCCAGTAGTCGCGCATGCAGTCGCGGTACTTGCCGTTCCACTCCGACCACAGCGGCGGGAAGTTGCCGACCTGGTAGCCGCCCTCGCCCAGGTCCCACGGCTCGGCGATGAGCTTGACCTGGCTCACGACCGGGTCCTGTTGGATGACGTCGAAGAAGGCCGACAGGCGGTCGACGTCGTGCAGCTCGCGGGCCAGCGTGGCGGCAAGGTCGAATCGGAAGCCGTCAACGTGCATCTCCGTGATCCAGTAGCGCAGCGAGTCCATCATCAGCTGCAACACGTTGGGGTGGCGCATGTTGAGGCTGTTGCCGGTGCCTGTGTAGTCCATGCAGTAGCGCTCGTCGCCCTCCACCAGGCGGTAGTAGGAGGCGTTGTCCACCCCCCGGAAGGACAACGTGGGGCCCAGGTGGTTGCCCTCGCCGGTGTGGTTGTAGACGACGTCGAGGATGACCTCGATGCCAGCCTCGTGGAGCGCCTTCACCATCGCCTTGAACTCCCGGACCTGCTCGCCCAGAGTGCCGCTCGAGCTGTAGGCGGAATGGGGGGCGAAGAAGCCGATCGAGTTGTAGCCCCAGTAGTTGTGCAGGCCCCTGTCGACCAGGATGTGGTCGTCGACGAAATGGTGCACGGGCAGCAGCTCCACTGCGGTGACCCCGATCAGGTGCAGGTGCTCGATCGCCTCGGGCGTGGCCAGGCCGGCGTAGGTGCCGCGCAGCTCGGGCGGGATGGTGGGGTGGAGCTTGGTGAAGCCCTTCACGTGGACCTCGTAGATCATCGACTCGTGCAGCGCGGTGTGGGGCCGCCGGTCGGCCCCCCAGTCGAAGTCATCGGCAACGACCACCGACTTGGGCACGAACGGCGCGCTGTCCGCGTCGTTGCGCCGGAGGTCGGCGTCCTCCACCCCGAAGGGGTAGCCGTAGACCGCCTCGTCCCACTGGACCTGGCCGTCGATGGCCTTGGCGTTGGGGTCGATCAAGAGCTTGGTCGGGTTGAACCGGTGCCCCGCCTCTGGCTCGAACGGCCCGTGGACCCGGAACCCATAGCGCTGTCCGGGCCCGATGCCGGGCAGGTAGCCGTGGAACCGGTGCGCCGTCACCTCGGGCAGGCGCACCCGGACCTCGGTGCCGGCATCGTCGAAAAGGCAGAGGTCGACTGCCTCGGCGTGCTCTGAGAACAGCGAGAAGTTGGCGCCCTCCCGGTCGGGAGTCGCCCCCAGCGGGTACGGCCGCCCCGGCCAGACCTCCATCCCCGCCTCCTACCCGACGCAGAACGGGGTTAGGCGGTGGTCGCTCAGGCGCGGCGGCGAGAACATCCCCCGACGCTACCCGGGAGGCCCCGCTCAGTCCGAAGCGGGACCTAAGGCTGGTTGCAGGTGCAGCCCTCACCGTGGCCGGTGGCGCTCAAGAGCCGCGTGCCATGGGGGTCGAGGGCCACCACGAAGGAGTTGCCCACGGTGGAGAACTCGAGGCTGGCGTAGTCCTGCCACGGGACGTCACTGAACCCGTCGAGCGCCGCGGTTCGGGGAAGGCGCCGGAAGCGGGAGCGCTCAGCGTCGAAGAACCACCGGTAGGCACAGGACTCAACGACCTGCACCACCGAGCCGGCCAATGTCATGGTGCGCGCACCCACCCCAACGGGGGCGTGCGGGGCACCGACCTCCGGGGCGAGGGTCACGGCCGGCGATTCTGCCCCAGCCGTGCGTCGATCCCGCCACCTTCGCGTTGCAGTTCGAAGACGGTTCTCACCGCTCACGCGGCACCGGGATCGGGGGGCGCCGGCGCGAGGTCGGTGAAGGCGTCACGACCGAGCGGGGCCGAGGTCGTCCCGGTCGGGGTGGGGACCTCGATGGGCACCCCCTCCAGCGTGAAGCGCACTCCCGTCACGCCTGGGATGTCGGTGAGGGTGAAGACGATCTGGGCCAAGCCGAGTACCTGCTCCGACGTCGGGCCCTGGACGAACTCGGTGCTGACGTCGACGACCCAGGTCCCCGGATCTACCCGGCTGGGGACGAGGCTGGCGGCCGGGTTGATGGCTGAACGCAGCCCGGCAACCGCCTCGTCCTCCTGGGGACCCGCCAACAGCGCGCTGAGGGCCTTTGCCACGGTGAGCGGCTCGGTCACCTGGCGCGGTGCCGGGTGCAGCCGGCCGCCGGCAACCAGGAAGATGTCCAGCCCCACCTTGCGGGTGTCGACCACGGTCGTGCTGGTCGTGCTGCTGGGGGCTTCCTCGAGCAGGCCGTAGGGCACCTCGTTGGCCGAAAGGCTTTGGGGCGCCTCTTCGCCCTGCACCCCGCAGGCGGCTGCCGTCCCGGCGATCGACGCAGCCATGACCAGCCTCGCCAACCGGCGTGACCAGCTCATGTGAGCTGACCAGATGGCGCGCCGGGCAGCTCGACCACGAAACGGGCCCCGTTCCCATTCGCGCCGTCTTCGACCCAGACCCGCCCCTCGTGGAGACGGACGTGTTCGTTCACCAGCGCCAGACCGAGGCCCGAGCCGCCGCCGGCGCCCCTGCGCCCGGCAGCCGACCCCCGGAAGAACCGCTCGAAGATCAGCGGTCGCTCCTCGACAGGTACTCCCGCGCCGCAATCCTCCACCACCACCCGCACGACCCCGTCGCTGGCCTCCACCCCCACCCGGGTGGCACCACCTCCGTGGGCCGCGGCATTCTCCAACAGGTTCGCCACCACCCGCTCGAGTCGCCGCTTGTCACCGAGGACGAGCGTGTCGCCATCACCATGGTGCAGGTCGAGGGGGACGGCACCACCAGCCCGCCCGAGGGTGTGGCGCACCAGGTCCCTCAGGTCGACCTCGTCGACCTCGAGCTCGGCCACGCCGGCGTCGAAGCGGGAGATCTCGAGTAGATCCTCCACCATCCGCTGGAAGCGCCGGACGTCGGCGTCGAGCAGGTCGAGCGCGGCCTGGGCACGAGGGCTGAGCTCACCCCGCCGGGTCCGCATCACCTCCAGCGAGGTGGACAACGTGGTGAGCGGGGACCGCAGCTCATGGCTCACGTCGGAGGCGAAGCGCGCATCTCGGGAGATCCTCTGGGACAGCGCGTCGACCATGCGGTTGAACGACTCGGCGAGCGGGGCGAGGTCGCGGTCGGCCGGTGCGTCGAGGCGGGTGTCGAGAGAGCCGGCGGCGATGGCGGCCGCCGCCTCCGACACGCCAGCGAGGGGACTGAGGACCCGCGCGCTCGCCCACCGGCCGACGGCGGCGCCGGCCATCGTGGTGAGCACGGCGGCCCCAGCCAGCGAGTACCCGAGCACGTCAAGAGTGCGGTCGACCTCGCCGAGCGAGGACGCCTCGAAGAACTGCGCCCCCACCCGGGGGATCGGGACCCCCACCGCGACCCAGGGCTCACCGCCGGAGAAGAAGCGCTGCCGGGCCGGCTCTCCGCGAGCAACCTGCTCGCGGAGCTCGTCGGGCAGGGTGTCACGGCCGACCAGCAGCGAGTTGGCGAACCAACGATCTCCGACACGGACGACGACGCCGCCTCGGCCGGGGCTCTCCACCGATGCCAGGACCCGGCCGAGGTCGCTGCCTCCCGGCCGGCGCAGGCCGTCGCGCACCACCCTGGCGTTGACGAACGACTGGGCCATGGCGGACTCCTCGCGCTCCTGCACGAGCGAGCTGCGGACGAGACCGAAGGTCATGCCGGCGAGCACCGTCGACAGCGCCAGCGCACCGAGGGCGAACGCCACCGTCACCCGGGCCCGCAGCCCGAGGTGCTCCCGGCGCGAACGGCTCCTGGGGGTGCTCAAGGCTGGAACTTGTACCCGAGGCCTCTGACGGTCACCACGTAGCGGGGCTCAGCCGAATCGGGTTCGATCTTGGCCCGCAGGCGCCGCACGTGGACGTCGACCAGGCGCCCGTCGCCGAAGTACCCGTAGCCCCACACCCGGTCGAGCAGCTGCTCGCGACTCAGCACCTTCCCCGGGTTCACGGCCAGCTCGCAGAGCAAGCGGAACTCCGTCTTGGTCAGGTGGACCTGCTGGCCGTCACGCTGCACCACGCCCGATTCGGGCGAGACCTGGAGGCCGTCGAAGCTGAGGACCGCCGGGCCCTGCTCGTTGACCCGCACCCGCCGTAGCAGCGCCCGGATGCGGGCCGAGAGCTCCTTGGCCACGAACGGCTTGGTGACGTAGTCGTCGGCGCCGGCCTCCAGCCCGGCGACCACGTCGTGGGTGTCGGTGCGGGCAGTCAGCATGACGATGGGCACGTCGCTCGAGCGCCGGATCAGCCGGCACACGTCGAAGCCGTCCACTCCCGGAAGCATCACGTCGATGAGCACCACGTCGGGCGAGCCGGCAGCGAAA
>JAHWJQ010000198.1 GCA_019348305.1 Actinomycetota bacterium | reverse complement strand
GCCAGGAAGCGGTCGAACGGTGAGACGCCGGCTCCTCCGAGCTCGACGATCTCGTGCAACGCCTCGCGCTCGAAAGCCTCGACCTTGTCGCGGAGTCGGAGGGGATCCGCGAGGCCGTAGGCGTCACAGAACAGCTGCAGGCGCGCTCCACGATCGGGCGGCTCCGCGAACCCGACGCTGCGGCAGAAGTGATCCGGCCGCAGAGGGGTGAAGTTGATCGCCGCCCAAGCCAGGTCGTAGAGGGGCGGGGCGGGGCCGGCCAGCTCCCAATCGATGAAGCCGTAGGGCACGCCGGCGGCGTACACCGTGTTCGGGGGGCCGAGGTCGTTGTGCCCCACGTGGCAGCCGGGGCGTGACTCGCGAGGCAGCCGCCACACCGCACCGGCCGGGGCGGTGAACCCGTCCAGCGCGCCATGGAGCCGGCGGACGAGGCGGGCGGCGCCGACGAGGGCCTCCTGCGAATAGGGCCACGTAGGCTCGCTCGGCAGGTACGTCAGCACCTCCCGGCCCTGCTCGTCGAACCCCAGCACCCGGGGCGCCCCCTCGAAGCCGGCGTCTTGGAGGTGCCGGAGCAGGGCGTGCACGGAAGCCGTCCACTGCCCGACCGGCCGCCGGACCGTGTCGCCGACCCGCACCACCTGGCTGGTCGCGCCGAGCACGAATTCCTCCTCGCCCAAGTAGCCCAGGCTAGGACTTGAGGGCGTCCAGCCGCCGGTCCTGCCGCGCTGCCTCCCGTTCGTCGTGGCCCATCCACTGGGCGAGTACCACGCCGGCGGCCACCAAGCCGACCAGGTCGCCCGTCACCCACAGCAGCCCGCCGCCCACCTGCTGGTCGGACAGGGCGTTGGTGCCCCAGGCGTGGGCAGCGTCGGCGTACCAACCGCCGGCCAGCAGTTCGGGGCTGCTGAGGAGGGCAAGGCCCAGCACCGCGTGCACGGGCACGAGCAGCAGCACGACCAGCATCCGCACCGGGTGGGAGAGCCGGCGCGGCCCTGCATCGAGACCGAGCACCGGCCAGAAGAAGGCGCAGCCGGCGGCCAGGAAGTGGAGGTGGACCGCGGTGTGCACCGCCTCGTTGCGAAGCGACAGCGTGAGCAGGGGGCTGAAGTACAGGCCGAACAGCGACCCGGTCACCAGGAACAGGGCCGCGACGGGGTGCGTGGCGGCTGCCACCACCGGCCCATGGGCGATCCGGCGAACGACGTGCCGGGCCCGGCCCCGGCCGGCCTGGAGGGCCAGCGTCACCGGTGCACCCAGCGCGAGGAGGAGAGGAGCGGCCATGCCGAGAACGACGTGTTGCGCGGCGTGGGCGCTGAACAGCACGCTGTCGTAGCGGGCCAGCCCCGATTGCGTGGCGATGACCACAAGGCCGAGGCCACACCCGAAGGCGACGGAGCGGGCGGGGGGCCAGCGCCGGCCCCGTTCGGCCAGCCGGCGTACGCCGCCGGCGTACACCACGGCGACGGCCGTGATGCCGGCCGCCGCCCACGGATCGAATGACCACCCGAGGAGCAGGTGACCGACCGTCGGCGGCGGGATCACAGGAAGCGAAGCTAGCCCCAGAGCTGCAACCCTTCGCGGCCACCTGCTGCCGTGCTAGAAGAACCCATCACCGCAAACAGCCCAGCTGTTGATGCACCCCCGCAAGGCCCCTCGATGCTGCGGGTCGGGGTCGTGGTGTGGCTCGCCTCCGAGCTGATGTTCTTCGCCGGGCTGTTCGCGGGCTACTTCGCCCTCCGGGCGGTGAACCCCCACTGGCCGCCCGAGGACGTGGAGCTGGAAGCGGCCCGCACGGCGGTGGCGACCGCCGTACTCGTGGCCTCCAGCTTCACGATGCACGCCGCGGTCGTGGCCTCCGAGCGCCGCAACGACCGCGGCGCCGTACGTTGGACCATCCTCACCGTGGTCTTGGGGGCGTTGTTCGTGGCCAACCAGGCCGCTGAGTACGCGGGTCTCGACTTCACCTTGACCAGCCACGCCTACGGCTCGATCTTCTACCTGATGACCGGCTTCCACGGCCTGCATGTTGTCGGCGGGCTCGTGCTCATGGTGGCGGTGCTCGGCGTCGGCGTCGGTCGCACCAGCCGGCTGCCCCTGGAGGACCCCCTCACGGTCACCGAGTTCTACTGGCACTTCGTCGACGTCGTGTGGCTGGCCATGTTCGCCACCATCTACCTGCTCCGGTGACCACTGTTCGGGGGCGACTCCCGGTCCTGTGCCTGGTCGGCCTGTTCGTGACACTGGCCGGCCTGCTACCGGTGCGCACCGCTGCACCCGCCAGCCTGAGCCAGGTGCGCGGTGATGGACGCCAGCTCTACGTCACCGGCTGTTCGAGCTGTCACGGCCTCGACGGCACCGGTACCGACCGCGGCCCGTCGCTGGAGCGCTCAGGCGCAGCGAGCGCCTACTACTATCTGAGCACCGGCCGGATGCCCCTCGCCGACGAGGCCCAGCCGCGTCGCAAGCCACCGGCCTACTCACGCGCAGAGATCGACCTGCTGGTCGACTACGTCGCGTCGCTGGGCACTGGGCCGCCCATCCCCCACGTCGACCCGGAGGCGGGCGACCTGGCCGAGGGCGGCGTGCTGTTCCGCAGCAACTGCGGCCCGTGCCACACGGCGGCCGGCATCGGGGGGGCACTGAGCTATGGGCAGGCGGCGCCCTCGGTCACCTCCGCCAACGCGCTGGAGACCGCGGCGGCAATCCGTACGGGCCCCGGGCAGATGCCCGTCTTCGGCCCCGAAACCCTGAGCGACCACGAGGTCGACTCGATCGTCCGCTACGTGCGTTTCTTGGAATCGCCTCCGACCCCGGGCGGGGCCGCGCTGGGAGGAGCGGGCCCGATCCCCGAAGGGTTCGTAGTCTGGATCTTCGGGGTGGGGACCCTTGTGCTGGCGGTGCTGTGGATCGGCAAGCGGCAGGAGCGCAATGGACGACACTGAGGCGGTAGGAACCAAACACGAACCCCCGGCGTCGTCGGCGGCCTCCGGCGAGCGCATCGTCATCGTCGCCTTCACGGCCAGCATGATCGCCGCCCTGGCCCTGGCCGTCGTCTACTGGCGGGGGGGCCAGCCACAGCTCGAAGGCGTGCTGCTGGCGGTGTCCCTGGGCGGGATCGGGGTGGGCATGGTGGTGTGGGCCAAGCGGTTCCTTCCCGCGGGCGAGATCACCGAGGAACGAGGCCGGATGGCCTCCACCGATGAGGAGGTTGCCTCCTTCACCCAGGCCTTCGAGCAGGGCGAGCAGGCCATCCAGCGCCGCGCCTTGCTGCTCAAGCTGCTGGGCGGTGCGGTGGGCGCACTGGGCATCGCCGCGCTGTTCCCCATCAGGTCGCTCGGGCCCCGGCCGGGGCGGGGTCTGTTCGACACCGCCTTCCGCAACGGCGTCCGCCTCATGACGGTCGACAACGAGCCGATACGCCCGGAAGACCTCTCCGTCGGGGGGGTGGTGACGGTCTGGCCCGAGGGTCACGTGGGCGAGCCCGACTCCCCCACCTTGTTGGTCAAGGTGGAGGACCCCGAGCTGTTCCGACCCCCCACCGTGGCGCGCTGGACTGTCGGGGGCATCGTCGCCTATTCCAAGCTGTGCACCCACACCGGCTGCCCGGTCGGGCTCTACCAGGCCCGTGAGCGACTGCTGCTCTGCCCGTGCCACCAGTCCACCTTCGACGTGGTCGAGGGAGCCAAGCCGATCTTCGGGCCGGCCACCCGGCCCCTCCCGCAGTTGCCCATCGGGCTCAACCAGGCCGGCGAGCTCGTGTCGACGGGTGACTACCGCGAGCCCGTCGGCCCCGGCTTCTGGAACCGCGGCAGATGAACCAGCCGCCGCCTCGCGCGACCCGCCCTCGCCGGGTGGCCCGGTGGGTCGACGACCGGCTGGGCACGGCCTACCTGGCGACCAAGGCGCTCAGGAAGGTGTTCCCCGACCACTGGTCGTTCATGATCGGTGAGCTGTCGTTGTACTCCTTCGTGATCCTCGTCGTCACCGGCGTCTACCTGACCTTCTTCTTCGACCCCAGCCAGGCCGAGACCACCTACAGGGGGAGCTACGAGGCGCTGCGGGGGGTGGAGATGACGGCCGCCTACCGCTCGGCCGTCGAGCTCAGCTTCGACGTGCGGGCCGGGCTGGTGATGCGCCAGATCCACCACTGGGCCGCCCTGTTGTTCCTGGCCACGATGGTCGTGCACATGGCACGCGTCTTCTTCACCGGCGCCTTCCGCCGGCCCCGCGAGATCAACTGGATGGTGGGAGTGACGCTGCTCATCCTCGCCGTCTTCAACGGCTTCTCCGGCTACTCGCTGTTGGACGATCAGCTGTCGGGCACGGGTCTGCGGATCGGCTACTCGATT
>JAHWJQ010000197.1 GCA_019348305.1 Actinomycetota bacterium | reverse complement strand
CGGCCCGGACCGGGCTCGCATCCGGTGGCGAGGTGGGAGGCGCCGGGCAGCGCCCGGTCGAAGAGGGCCACCCGGTCCCGGGCACCCAAGACGGCCTGCAAGCGCAGATACCGCACGATCCAGGCCGAGCAGAGCCCGGTCTTGTCGCGGTAGGACCCGGCTGCAGCCGCGGAACGGTCGGTGGCGCAGCCTGCACCTCGACGACGGCAGGGTTGAGGCCGCTGCCGGGCTCGCTGCCGGCGGAGCGCACGTGGACGCGGCCGGCGGCGTGGTGGTCGAGCAGGGCCGCTGCCATCTGCGAGCGACCGGCGTTGTGCACGCAGACGAAAAGGACTTCCGGGACGTCGGACACGAGGGCTCCTTGGGCTTGGGCCAGGGCATGCAGCCGTTCCCGGGCGAACCGGCCGGTGAGGACCGGCAGGAAGGTGGGCACGCGGGCTGTTGCCGCGAGGGAGGTGTAGGAGTCGGCGATGAACCGCTCGATGGTCTCGGCGGAGAAGATGCCGTCGAAGTCCGGGCAGATCTCGGCCGCCACCCTCGCCATCAGCTCTTGCCGGGCGCCAGCGTCGTCGCTCATCAGGTCTCCTTCGTGGACGGTACGGGAGGCCCCGGAGCGTGCGCATCGGCGGGCAGCACCACCTCGGAGGCGGCGGCGGCGATCGAGGGGTACAGCAGCCGCACGGCGGCCACGGCAACCGCGGCTCCCACGAGCTGGAACGCCACGAATGCCGGTGCCGACGACGGTTCTATGCCCGCGAAGGTGTCGGTCAGAGTGCGGGCCAGCGTCAAGGCGGGGTTGGCGAAGCTGGTAGAGGCGGTGAAGAAGTAGGCGGCGCCGATGTAGGCGCCGACGGCGAAGGGCGCGGCCGTCGTACGGCCCGAGCGCACGACGCCGAAGATGACGAGGAGCAGCCCGAAGGTGGCGACCGCTTCGGCCAACCACAGACCGCCCCCCGACCTCGACTTCGTCGACAGCTCTATCGCCGGCTCCGAGAACATCAAGTTGCCCAACACCGCTCCAAGTGCGCCGCCGCCGAGTTGCGCGGCGACGTAGCGGCCGGCGTCGCTTGTCGTCATGCCGCCGAGAACGCGAGTGGCCATGGTGACGACGGGGTTCAAGTGCGCTCCCGATACGGGCCCCAGGGCGAGGATCAGCGCCACCAGCGCCGCCGATGTCGCGATCGCGTTCTCGAGCAGTTGGAGGCCGACGTCGCGCGGGCTCAACCGTTCGGCGGCGATCCCCGAACCGACGACCACGGCGACGAGCAGCGCGGTGCCCAGGAACTCGGCGAACAGGCGGGCCGAACGGGCGGGAGGCGGCAACTCGTCCATCAGCAGCAGGGCCTCCGACGGGCCCCCGTCGTCGCGGCCGGCGTGCTCTGCGCCACGTCGCCGATCAGGCGGGCAACGGCTGTGAGCCCGTGCGGGCGCAGCCGGTAGTACGTCCAGTAGCGAAACCGCTCGCTTTGCACGATCCCGGCCTCGCGCAGTACGCGCAGGTGATGACTCACGAGCGGTTGGTTGACTCCGAGCTCCTCCACGAGATGACAGACACACAGCTCCTCGTCGGCCAATAGCTCGACGATCCGCCAGCGCAGCGGCTCCGCCAGCGCTCGCAACGCAGCGAGCGCCGGTTGGCGATCCACATCAGTAATCACTTATATGGATAGTGGCTGATCGAGATCCTCCGGGTCAAGGGCCGGGTCGTGTCCGGCGACCGGCGATCACGAAGCGTGCTCTTGGCCGATCGTCTTGCCGTCGACGCTGGGGAGCCTCGTGCCCGGCAACCTGTCAAAAGACGGCGGCGAGCTGAACAGCGGGCAAACAGCCCGAGCGCTGCAGAGGAGGGAGAGAGAGCCTCGGTTCAGTCGGGTGGCGCGACGATCACAGCGGTGGAGCCGGCGTCCGAGGAGTCGTCTTGGCCCGTCTCCTCGCGTAGCTCGTCAGAGGTCATGCCGACGTCTTCAGCGAGATGGCCGGTGGTGTCTGAGTCGTCGAAGGAGGTCATGCCCCTTCGTTACCCACCCGAGGTCGGCGGCGCACGACCATCGCCGAGCGCCTGCAGCACCGCGGCGTCGCGCTGGTAGGTCAGCAGCTCGATTGCATCGGGGACCGGGAGCCACCTGACCTCGTCCACCTCACGGCTGGGCACGAACTCCCCGGCCACCGGGCGCATGGCCCAGTAACGGGCCACCTTGTGCCGGCCGTGCCGGTCGAGGTAGGCGACGTCGCCCAGGTGCTCGGCGATCTCGCAGCGCAGCCCGGTCTCCTCCTCGACCTCGCGGCGCGCGCAGTCCTCGTCGGACTCGCCCTGGTCGGCCTTGCCCTTGGGTATCGACCAGTCGTCGTACCTGGGACGGTGGACCAGGAGCACTTCGAGCCGACCATCGTCTCGCCGCCGCCACACCACGCCGCCGGCGGCGCGTACGTGAGCCGGCTCGGTCCCGCCGATCACGCCGGCGGCGGCAGGTAGCGCCCCCGCAGACGACCGCCCGCCTGCCGGTCGAGCACCCAGGTCGACCCCTTCTGGCAGCGGTCGTCGGTCCCGAGGTGGGCGCCGTCCTTCTCCAATGCGTTGAGCACCTCGCCTATGACGTCGCCATGGGTGCACAGCACCACGTAGTCCCCCTGGTCCACGAGCGACAGGACCAGATCGGTGGCCAGCCGTCCGTTGCCCTCGGCCAGGTCGTCGACCTGTTCCACGTCGAGCCCCTGCTGCTCGGCCAGGGGGGCCAGCGTCTCGAGGCAGCGGACGGTGGGGCTGGACAGCGCCCGCCGGACGGTCATCCCCCGGAGCTGGCTCACCACCGCTTCGGCTTGACGGCGGCCCCGGTCGGCGAGCGGCCGGTCGGCGTCGTCACCCGACCAGCTGTCGCGGGCCAGGGCCACTGCATGCCGGAGGAGGAGCACGGGCACGAATGGACATTCTGCCCGCTCGCCCCGGGTGGCCGCCACGCCGCCAGCGCGCCCGGGTGGGTGTTACAGGTGCTGGCCGGTCTGCAGCGCGTCGGGCTCGCGGCGGTGCTGGCGCAGCCGCTCGAGGGCCAGCTCCTGCAGTTTCACCTGAGACGAAACCCCCCTCGTAGTCGGCACCTTCGACCAGTGCCCGTCTCCCCGCAGCTCCCAGGCGAGCACGTCGTCGGTCAGGCTGACCTCGAGGATCTCCCGGAGCCGCGCCTTGAGCTCCGGCGCCTCCACCGGCACCAGCACCTCGATGCGCTTGTCCAAGTTCCTCGTCATCATGTCCGCCGACCCGATGAGGTAGCGGACCCCGCCGGTCTCCTCGCGCCCAAAGGCGAATATTCGCGAGTGCTCCAGGTACCGCCCGACGATCGAGCGCACCCTGATGTTCTCCGACAGCCCGGGCACCCCAGGGCGGAGGCAGCACATGCCGCGCACGACGAGGTCGATCGACACCCCGGCGCCTGACGCCCGGTAGAGGGCGTCGATCACGGGCGGGTCGACCAGGCTGTTCACCTTCATCACGATGCGCCCCGGCTCGGGCCCCGCCCCCTCCTTGTCGATCATCTCGAGCATGCGGGCCCGCAGCTGCGTCGGGGCCAGGAGGAGCCTGCGGTACTGCTGCTGGCGGCTGTAGCCGGTGAGGAAGTTGAACAGTTCGGTGAGGTCGGCCCCCAGCTCCGGGTCGGCGGAGAGCAGCCCGACGTCTTCGTACATGCGAGCCGTCTTGGGGTTGTAGTTGCCGGTGCCGACATGGCAGTAGCGCCGGATCTGGTCTTCCTCCTGGCGCACCACGAGGGCGGTCTTGCTGTGGGTCTTGAAGCCCACCAGGCCGTACACGACGTGCACGCCCGCCTCCTCCAACGCCCTTGCCCATGCGATGTTGGCCTGCTCGTCGAACCTGGCTTTGAGCTCCACCAGGGCGGCGACCTGCTTGCCTCGTTCCGCCGCCCGGATCAGGGACTTCACGATGGGGCTGTCACCCGAGGTGCGGTACAGCGTCTGTTTGATGGCCAGCACCTTGGGGTCGCTGGCCGCCTGGCGCACGAACGCCTCGACAGTCGTGGTGAAGGACTCATAGGGGTGGTGGACGAGGATGTCGTGCTCGCGGAGCACGGCGAACACGTCGATGTGGTCGTCCGCGCCCACCTCGAGCGACGGGGGCGTGACCGGGTGCCAGGGCTCGTCCTTGAGATCCGGGCGATCGAGGTCGTGGAGGGCCCACAGCCCGCTCAGGTCGAGGGGGCCGTCCAGGACGTACACGTCGGTCGGCTCCACCTCGAGCTCGCGCTCGAGCAGCTTGCGGGCCTCGACCGACATGCGCTTGTCGATCTCAAGGCGCACCGCCTGACCGAACCGGCGCTGGCGCAGCTCCATCTCCACCGCGGCCA
>JAHWJQ010000196.1 GCA_019348305.1 Actinomycetota bacterium | reverse complement strand
GCCACAGCTCCTCGGTTGTCTGCGCGCTCACGACACCCCTTTCCGCCAGGTGACCCTAACCCGCTGGTCGGTGTTGAACAAGACAAAACTTTCGCGAGCAGGGGGTGTGACCAGCGCATTTGGCCGCCGACGGTGGTCCGGTGGCGTACGAACGGTGTCAGTGGCCGGCGTCGCGCGCCGCGCCCTCGGTGGGCTCCACCTCGAGCACGAGCCCGTCGATGGAGGCCACCCGGACGGGCTGTCCGGCCCGGATGGGGGTGGCCCGATTGGTCCGCGCCCGCCACGGAGCGTCGCGCACCGTCACCACGCCGTCGGGGTCGACGTCGGATACCGCCGTCCCCTGCTCCCCCAGCATCGAGGCCCGCCCGATGGTGGGGGTGGAAAAGCGGGTGCGGATCATGGCCGGCATCCCGGCCACCATGAACAGCACGACGCCGGCGACCACCAACGCGGTGACGACGAGGGGCACGGACAGGCCGTCGAAGAGGAAGAAGCTGCCAATGACGAAGGCGACCGTGCCGATGACGGTCCAGACCCGGGGGGCGCCGGCCTGCACGTCGACGCCGTAGCCCAGCACGCCGACGACGAGCAGAGTCAGCGCCAGCGGTCGGGTGGGCAGGACGCCAAGGCCGTAGGCGGCGAGGACGAGGGAGGTGGCGGCCACGAAGGCGGCCACCCCGATCCCGGCGGTGAAGAACTCGAAGACCACCAGCAGCAGCCCGATGGCCAGCAGGAGGTAGGCGGCCGAGGGGGTGGCCACGGCGTGCAGGGTCTGGGCCAAGAGCGACGGTTCGTCGAAGCGGGCCCGGGCCGAGGGCGCCAGCTGTTGCTGAGGGGGCCGCCCCGGCCGGCGCACGACGGTCGTGGGGATGTCGACCTCGCCGCCCCGGGGCAGGGGGTGGCCGTCGATGCCGATGATGAAGTCGCCCAGGGTGGCCGCCGGGACCGTCGCCACCTTCTGTTCGAGGGCGGCCTCGGCCGACAGGTCGCCGGCAACGCTTCCCGGGGCCATGCCCCGAACCGGCGCGGCCTCGAACAGCTCGAGTGCCCCGCCGGCGGCGCGGGCCTGGCGGCCCGGCCCGATCCAGATGGCCACCGGCACCGACGACCCCTCGATGCGGCGGACCAGGGCGCGCACGTCCTGCGCCGGTGCCACCGAGCCTGAGCTGTCGAGGCGGATCACCAACGCCGCCACCCCCTCGGCCTCGGACTCGTCCAGAGCGCGGCTGATGAAGTCGACGTTGATTGGGTCGATCAGCCCGCTCACCTCGATGATGCGCACCTGGGTCTGGTCGGTAGGGCGCGTCTGGGCGTGGGCCGGCGCCGGCCGCGCCCCTTCGAGGACGGGCACGGCGGCCGTCAGCGTGGCCAGTACGAAGACAGCTCTGAGTAGCCTGCGACGGCGGATGGACGTCTCCCGGTTCTGCTCGGCGGCCAGGCTTGTCATCGTCGCCGGGAAGGGCGGGGTAGGCAAAACGACGGTCACCGCAACGCTGGCCCGGATGGCGGCCGGCGCCGGGCTGTCGGCCCTCATCGTCGAGGTCGAGGGCAAGAGCGGGATCGGCAGCATCTTCGGCCGGGAGGACGGGCTCACCTATGAAGAGGTCGTGCTCGCTGCCGCAAAGAGTGGGCAAGGGGCCGGGGCCGGCGAGGTGCGGGCCCGCACGCTCACGGCCGACGACGCGCTCCTCGAGTACCTGGAGGGGCACGGGCTGCGGCGGATCTCCAAGCGCCTGACCAGCTCGGGGGCACTCGACGTCATCTCCACCGCGGTGCCGGGGATCAAGGACATCCTGGTGCTGGGCAAGGTCAAGCAGCTCGAACGGGCCGAGGCCGCCGACCTCATCATCCTCGACGCTCCCGCGGCGGGCCACGCGGTGACCTTCCTCACCAGCGCCAGCGGCCTGCTCGACGCCGCCCGGGTCGGCCCCATCCGGGCCCAGGCGGCCGACGTGGTGGAGCTGCTCTCCGACCCCACCCGCTGCCAGGTGCTCCTGGTCACGCTGGCCGAGGAGACACCGGTCAACGAGGTGGTGGAGACGGCCTACAAGCTCGAGGACCGCGTCGGGATCAAGCTCGGGCCGCTGGTGGTCAACGGGCTCTACCCTCGCCTCGCCGGCCTCGACGTCGACCCGCTGGAGGCGGCCGCCGCCGCCGGCGTGGAGGTGACCGACGAGCAGGCGCGCGACATGCGGGAGGCGGCGGAGTTCCGTCGCCGGCGCCAGGACCTCCAGGCCGAACAGGTGCAGCGGCTGTGCGACGCCCTGCCCCTGGCCCAGCTGCGCCTGCCCTTCCTCTTCACCCCCGAAGTGGGCCCGGCCGAGCTCGACGTCCTGGCCGAGCACCTGGTCCGGGAAGTCGCGGGCCTTCCTTGAGCCCCCCGGCTCCGCTGGCAGCGCTCGCGGCAGAACGGGCCATCGTCGCCTGCTGCGGCTCGGGCGGCGTGGGCAAGACGACCACCGCCGCCGCACTTGCCGTCGAAGGGGCGCGGCGGGGCCGGCGCTCCTGCGTCGTCACCATCGACCCCGCGAAGCGCCTGGCCGACGCCCTCGGGCTGAGCTCGCTCAGCAACGTGCCCAGCCGGGTGGAAGGCGACTGGAGCGGAGAGCTGCACGCCCTGATGCTCGACACCAAGTCGACCTTCGACTCGCTGGTCGGTCGGTACGCCGCCACCGAGGAGCAGGCCCGGCTGATCCTGTCCAACCGCGTCTACCGCAACATCGCCGGGGCGCTCTCGGGCACCCAGGAGTACATGGCGATGGAGAAGCTCTACGAGTTGGCCGCCGACGGGCGCTTCGATCTGATCGTGGTCGACACGCCGCCCACCCGCAACGCCCTCGACTTCCTCGACGCCCCCCGCCGGCTCACCCGCTTCCTCGACAACCGCATCTTCAAGGTGTTGACGGCGCCCACGCGGGCCTACTTCAAGGCGGTGAACATGGCCACCCAGACCTTCCTGCGCTCGGTGTCGCGGGTCGTCGGTGGCGAGGTGGTGGCCGACGCCGTTGCCTTCTTCCAGGCCTTCGAGGGTATGGAGCAGGGCTTCCGAGACCGGGCCGCCGAGGTGCTCGAGCTGTTGAAGGCGCCGGAGACGGCTTTCGTGCTCGTGACCTCACCCCGCAGCGATGCGGTGCGGGAGGCGGGCTTCTTCGCCGACAAGCTGGCCGAGTCCGACATCGCCGTGGATGCCCTCGTCGTCAATCGCCTGCACCCCTCCTTCGGCACCGCCCCGGTGGTCGAGGGGCTGGGCGACCTGAGCCGCAACCTGGCCGACTTCCGGCGCATGGCCGAGCGGGAGGAGCAGCACTTCGGCGAGTTGGCACTGCGGGTGGCGCCGGCGCCGGTGGGCCGGGTCCCGTTCCTGGCCGCCGACGTCCACGACGTGGCCGGGCTCGTGGAGGTTGGGCGCTACCTGTTTTCGACCTGAGGCTCCCGCAGCGCCGCCGCCGCCTCCTCCACCGTGTCGGTGACGGTGACGATGCGGTCGAAGCCAGTGGTGTGCAGGAGCCGCGTGAGGGTGGGGCGGTTGCAGCACACGGCCACGTCGCCCCCCAGCTCGCGGGCTCGTCGGATGCCGCCGATGAGGGCGCCCAGGCCGGCGGAGTCCACGAAGGGGACCCCCGACATGTCGATGAGGATGCTGGGGTTCGAAGCCAACTCAGCGAGCGCCTGGCGGAACTGGCTCACCGTGAAGGCGTCGAGCTCTCCCACCGGCCTGCAGATGACGTACCCGTCGCCATTCTCGAGCTGGATGTCGAGCACATGTCCTCCTGGCGGGCGTGGGAACACGCCCCTTCTGGACGCCTCGGGCTCGTTCACCGAAGCGGGTAACGATGGTAGTACCTACCCCCGGGTAGCCTCCTAAACCAGTGCCCACGCCTGCCAAGCCCCATGTCCTGATAGCGAGCGACTCGCCCACATTGCGTGAGGAGGTGAAGTCGGTCCTGGGGTCGCGGCAGTACACGGTGCGGGAGGTGAACACCGGCCCCGCAGTGCTTGCCGCGGTGGCCGAGCGCCAGCCCGACCTGGTGGTCTGCGACATGCAGATGGGCAACATGGGCGGCATGGCCGTCACTTTGGAGCTGCGCCTCGAGGAGAGCGGCGGTCGCCTGGGCCACGTACCCGTCCTGCTGCTCGTCGACCGGCGCCCTGACGTGTTCCTGGCCCGCAGGTCGGAGGCCGAGGGTTTCCTCGTCAAGCCGCTCGACCCGGTGCGGCTCCGGCGGGCCATCACGACGCTGTGGCAGGGAGGGCGCTTCGACGACGGTTCCTACCGCCCGGCGGAGTCGGCCGCCGCCCGCTGACGATGTCTCGACTGGGCCAGCTCATGGGGCGCGGCCCGCGGCCGGTGGAGCCCCCACGGCCGTCGAAGCCGGAGCAG
>JAHWJQ010000195.1 GCA_019348305.1 Actinomycetota bacterium | reverse complement strand
TCGAAGCCGAACTGCGGGGCCCCGGGACTTGAGTACGCCATCGACCGGCCAGCCCGGCCCGTGCGGACCGGACTGGTCGGGCGAGGATCTACTGGCCGGCGGCGAGCGTCTCGGTCGAGAAGGTCTTGCGGGTCGTGGCCAGGATGCGCACGGCGCTGATCTCCTGGGCGGCGACCCCCTCGCTCCCGGACTTCAGGGACTCGTAGACGGTGTGGGCCAGAGCCTTGCGGGCGTCGGCGAAGGTGGGTCCGAAGGCGAAGAGGCCGACGAAGGCCTCCCCGGGCATCCCCGCCACCTTCGCCACCCACTCCGTCTTGGTGGTGGGGTCGGTGACGTCGATGTAGGCGGGGATGGCCAGGACCGTTTCGGTTGCCATGGTTGGCTTCCTCTCTCTCGCTGGGTGGTAGACCACATCATAACGACAGGGTGGGACAGTAACCCTGGTCCCCGTGAGAGCCTGGGTGGGTTGGCGGTGAGTGCCCGGCCGGCGGGAGCGCCGACCCGCCGGCGCCAGGTCGTTGGATGAAGCGAGGGAAGCCGAGCGGAGTGCCATGGGGCTAGGGGTTCGCAACTTCAATCCGCCGGCCATGGCGCAGCTGCGAGCCCGGGCCGGTCTGGGCATGAAGGAACTGGCTGACTGCCTCGGTCAGCTGCCCCCGAACGTGGTGGCGTGGGAGAAGGGGAGAGTGGCGCCCACGCCCCGCCACCTCGTCCACATTGCCGCTGTTCTCGAGGTGGAGCCGTGGAGGTTGACCACGGCCACGCCCGAGACCGCCGAGCTGGCCGACCTGCGCGCCTGGGCGGGTTTGACCACCGCAGAGGCGGCCGCCTCCGCCGGCGTGTCCCGACGCACGTGGTCCAACGTGGAGAGAGGACTCTGGCCACTGGGGCCCGAGCGAGCTCGGGACTTCGCTGAGGTGCTTGGAGTCAGTTCCGAAGCGGTGCAGGCCGCCTACCAGCGGGTGGCTGGTCGCCACCTCGAGGCTGCTGGCCGGCCCGGGCGCAGTGCCCGGCGACGCCGTCCATGACCCCGTCCCTGGAGCCGCTCCAGCTCGCTGGGAATCCCTGCTTGGTCCGGCCCCGTCGACGGGGAGGTCCCGGGACAGCAGCGGCTCGGTGGCTAGGGTCGCCGCACGATGGCGACACCGACCGGTAGCTCCGAGGACGCCGCAGCTGGCGTGGCGGGCCCCAAGCGGCGGACGCGGCGACCGACCAGGACGTCGAGCTTCGGGGTGTCTCGCCGGGAGAGCCACGACTCCTCGGCCTTCTACGCTCGCTTCGACGCCCCGGTGCTGAGCAACGACGCCGAAGTGCGGCCCTGCTCAGTGGCAGACCAGCTGTTTTGCGGTGACAGCAGGGACATGGCGAAGGTCCCAGACAAGTCCGTCAGCCTGGTCACTACATCTCCCCCTTACCACGCCTCAAAAAATTACGAGCTCGATGTGAACGCTGGGCACGTTCCGAACTCCTACGTGGCATATCTGAAGATGCTCCACGACGTCTTTGCGGAATGTCAGCGGGTCCTCGAGCCAGGTGGCCGCATCGCGGTGAACGTGGCCAACCTCGGCCGGCGGCCCTATCGGTCGCTGTCCAAGGACGTGTGGGTGGTGCTGGAGGCCCTCGGCTTCCTGCCCCAGGGCGAGGTGGTGTGGGTCAAGGGCAAGGGAGCGTCGGGATCGGCGGCGTTCGGCTCCTTCGCCCGGGCGTCGCGGCCGGTGCTGCGGGATCTCACCGAGCGCATCCTCATCGCCTCCAAGGGCCGCTTCGAGCGGGCGATCCCGTGGCGCAAGCGCCAGGAGCTGGGCCTTCCCTGGGAGTCGACGATCTCCAAGGAAGACTTCTTGGCCTGGACCCTCGACGTGTGGGAGATGCGTCCGGAGTCGGCCAGGCGCGTCGGTCATCCTGCGCCGTTCCCCTTGGAGCTTCCCCGCCGGCTGATCGAGCTCTACACCTACCGGGGGGACGTGGTGCTCGACCCATTCATGGGCTCCGGCTCGACCGCCGCCGCCGCCGCCGCCGCCGACCGGCGCTACGTCGGCTTCGACACCGACTCTCAGTACGTGGCCCTGGCCGAGAGGCGGGTGGCCAAAGCGCTGGCCGCTACCAAGAACGGCTCCCGCTAACGGCGGCAGTCCCCGGCTAAGCGGTCGGGTGAGTAGTCGAGCCCTTCTTCGTCGCCCAAACCGGCGGCCGAGCAGCACCCTTCGATCTCAGCGATCGCCTCGCCCTCGTAGCCGAGGACGATGATGTTGTCGAGCACAGCTCGGTGGCGCAGCGCCAGGGCCCTGTCGGCCTCGCTCAGCCCGTCCACGACGCCGGAGCCCCACACGAGGTGCGCCCGGGTGCCGAGGTCACAGTGCGCCTGCTCAAGGATCGCGATGGCCGAGCAGCAGACTTCGGCCCGGGCCTCGTCGAGCGTCAACAGCGTCATGAGGCTGCTCCTTTCGTCCGGCGTGCGTCTTCTCGCCATGGCCAGGGCCCGACGTCGCACCACTGGCGGTCGATGACAGTCACCAGCTCGGCCAGCGCCCCAAGCGCGGCCGGCAGCGTGTGCGCCACAGCGGCGGCGCCGGCCAAGTCGATGAGGAGCTTGCCCTTGTCGGTGACCGAGGTGGCAGCCAGCCGGCGAGAGACGCGGACCTTGGAGGCCAGCACCAGCTCGGCCGTGCTCCACAGCGCCCAGCGATTGGCGGGGATGTCGCGCACGAGGAGGAAGGCGTAGCGACCGGCGTCGACGATACGGCGCAGCGCGAGCTCGTCGAGGATGAAGACGTCGGCTTCGGCCAGCTCGGGACGCAGGTGGGCCCAGCCCCGGTAGGGCTGGCGCTTGGTCTTGAGCTCGAGCTCGCACAGGCGCTCACCGGGCCCGAGCAGCTGGTAGTCCAAGCGGTCGAGCGAGGCGGTGGAGGACTGCAGACGCACGAGGTCGGGGTGATGGTCGAGGGCCCGCGCGACTTCGGCCTCCAGGGGATGGCGCTGGGCCAGGTCGATGCGCCAGTCCCCGGGGCGACGCTCACGCATCGTGGTCCCCATCGCCACCGGGGAACAGCGCCAGCTGGGTGCTGGGAGGGGTGTGCCAGGGTGGGGGAGGGGCCCCCAACCGGGTCTCGGCGCCGCCGAAGAGCGCCCGGACCCGCTGAAAGCCGCCCAGGTCGCCCTGGGTGGCCACCACGTCGACGACGTCGGCGCTGAGGCGGGCCAGGTGGGCGGCACAGGTCCCGCCGGCGGGCAGATGCGAGGTCACCACCAGCACGGGAAGGGCGTCTGCCCGGCGCAGCATGACGGCGTCGTATCCCACCTTCTTGACCGTGTCCGATCGCCGCAGTCCCGCCTGGGATCCCGAACCCAAGGTGCCGTGGGCCAAGACGATGTAGCGCTGGCCGTCGCCGCCTCCCACGATGGCGCCGATCTGGATGCCCGCTACTCGCCCGCCTCGTTGCTCAACGGTGGCGCCGGCGGCCTCCAGCCACGCGAGCGCCACCTCGGTGAACTCCGTGCCGGCGGCTCGGTTCCCGGCGTTGAACCAGGCGCCGGTCCCGGGAAGGTTCTCGTAGGGCTCGCCGGCGGACGGCGGTGCGGTTCGCATCATGCCGAGCGCCTCTCGTCCAGGGTGGTCGGTGTGGACCCAGCGCGCTGCGCGGCCAGGGAGCGCCGTAGGGGAGCGGGGTCAAAGACCACGTAGCGCCCGGGCCCGCTGGCTCGCAGGTGGGCCCGCAGCTCGCCGGCGGCGATGACCTCGAGCTCGGTTCCGGGGCCGACGACGACCACGGAGTCTCCGTTCGTGAGCTCGAGGGTCCCAACCTGGGGCCCGAAGGCGGCCACGTCGAGGCCGGAGCGGCCCAGATGGGCCAAGGCGGCGAGGCGCAAGACGTCGCCGTCGTCGTAGCGGCGGACACGGCGTCCAGCCGACACCCGCTCCACGTGGGCGGGGACCACCCAGCCCTTGCGACCCCAGTAGTCCAGCTGGCGGTAGGTGATGCCGGCGAAATCGGCGGCCTCGGGAGCCGACATCACATGAGGGGACGCTGGCGTAACCACTACGTCATTACACGCGCGCCTGTCCGTGTAAGTCAAGCACCCCGATCAAGAGGAGGAGGCCGGCCCGAAGGGGAGCTGGGCTTCCGCGGTTTCACCGCACACGAAGCTCAGATATAGGAGTCCCTTGGGGCAGGAGGCGAGCGCACCAGCCGGGAGTGGAGGGACGTGCGTCCCACGCTGCATCCCGGACGGCGAAACGGGACCCCACGATCATGGGGCGCATGGCTACGGAGGAGCGCCGGCGCTCGCTGCTCAGGCTTCTCGACGGAGCGGCGCGCCATCCTGGTACAGCCCTTCTGGTCACGGTCGTCCTCTGGCTACTGGACCACCTCCTGACGTGAGCACCCCGGCCGCCTTCCGTCTCCACACTCCGTCCCGCCGTAGACCTTCCAGGGCC
>JAHWJQ010000194.1 GCA_019348305.1 Actinomycetota bacterium | reverse complement strand
GCCTGGTGAGGGTCGTTGCGTCGCTCGGCCCTCGCCTTCGCGAACACCGCGTCGCACTGTTGGCGGACCGCGGCCAGCACCAGCACCAGCCACGAGGTAGGCATCCGCGCGAACAGCTCGCTCATCCCGCCGCCCGCGTCGCGGTGGCCGAAGGCCATCTCCTCGACGATGCGCTTGCGCCGGTCCTCGGGCTCCTCGGGCTTGGTCCCGGCCAGGCGCAGCTTGCGGCACTCGGCCCGCAACTGCGTCGTCGTCTCCCGAGCCGCCAGGTCCAACAGCCGCTCCTGCTGGCCCGGCGCCCGGGCCGACGCGGTGGCGATCTCGTTGGCCTGGGTGGCGGTAAGTGCACCCGACACCAGAGCCTGCCTCGTCACCGCCAGCTCGTCGTCGGCCACATAGCGGGCCGTCTCGATGACCCGCCCCGCCTCCCAAGGCGTTGCCTTGGTGACATCGGCCAACCACCGCTGGGCGCTTGGGAACCCCGCGGCCCGGGACCAGCCCGTCTCGGCCACCCGGCCAGCGTCTTGATCGCCATGCCCAGCCGCTCGATCCGCGCCCCCGTCGACGTAACAGCAGCAGCGTCTGGACCCGACAGACCAGCGACGTCCAGCCCGGCCACCAGGAAGGACAGCTCCTGATCCAGCGCCGCCAACCGCGCCGCCACGTCCACCGGCGCCGGGGGCGCCATCTCCGTGATGCTCACCACGCCGCTCCTTGCTACGAGCGGACTGACTGAGGGAAGCGATCACGCCCGCTTCCGTGCGGCCGACTCCACGCCGGCGGTGACTCTGATCTCCATTATACGAACACGCGTTCGGCCTTGCAAGCACCACATCGAGATTTCTCGGAGAAGTTCACCCGATCGCGATCGCGACAGGGCGGTTCTCCCTCCCCCAGCGCGTGGTGAACACCTCTCCGTTGTCGAGCGGCGGCAAGTCTCCTCGGAGGACCGGTCCCAGGAGCTGGTCGTCTATGAGCTGGATCAGCCGTTGGGAAGCTCGGGACCCGACCGAAGCCGGACCGGGCGCCCTCCCAGTCCTCCGCCGTTACCGCATCCAGCAGCTGACGACGAAGCCCTTGGACGCCTCCCGGAACGATGACAATTGCGTCGCCGATGTCGAGATAGCCGACCTCGCCGCCCTCGGGGAGTTCACTATTCTGCCCCAGATCGTCGGACCGGCAGCGGGGCTCCCCACCGTGGCACTGGCAGCGGGCATCACCTTCTGCCTCTCGTTTGCTCTGACCCCTCTGGCCATCGCAGCACTGGCCCGTAGAGGGGTCTTCGATCACCCGAACCTCCGCTCCTCCCACCTCCACCAGACCGTCCGGGGCGGCGGGATCGCGCCCGCCCTCGCTGCTCTGGCAGCCGGGGCGGCGATGCTCAGCCTCGACCAGACGACGAGCATCGCCCTGCTGGCCGGCGCCGCCGCCTTCGGCGCCATCGGGGCCTACGACGACATCCGCAGCGGGGTGTCGCCCATGGTCCGCCTCACCCTGCAGGCCGTAACGGCACTGGGCGTCAGCACCACAACCTTCTTGGCCGCGTCCACCACCCATACGACCACCGGTCTCACCCTTCTCGCGCTCGTCGCCACCGTGTGGATCGTGGGCTACGTCAACGCCTTCAACTTCATGGACGGGATCAACGGCATCAGCGCCACCCAGACTGTGTTCGCCGGTATCGCACTGGCAATCTCCGGACACCACCACGACCTGCCCGCCCTCAGCCTCGGCGGCGTCCTCGTCACCGGCGCCGCACTTGGCTTCGCCCCGTTCAACTTCCCCCGGGCCCGAGTCTTCCTGGGCGACGTCGGCAGCTATTTCCTGGGCGGCTGGCTGGCCGTGCTAGCGGTCGTCGGGTACGCCGGGGGCATCACCCCGGAGGCCCTCCTCGCCCCCTTCACCCTGTACGTCGCCGACACCTCTACGACTGTCATCCGCAGGATCAGGCGGGGCGACCGGTGGCACGAGGCCCACCGGGAGCACGCCTACCAGCGTCTCGTCCAGGAGGGCTGGTCCCATACCCGCACGACCCTCACCGTCGGTGGCCTCGTCGCCGCCTGCTCGGGGCTGGGCCTGATGACGCTCAATGCTTTCGCACCAGGCCGCATCGCGGCCGCCACCGGTATCGCTACGCTGACTGTCGGGTACCTGGCCCTTCCATTGCTGGTCACCCGGCGCCGCAGCCCTGCCCCCTGGCCAGCCGTCGATCCCCACCGGACACCTAGCTCAGGCGGGCCCACCTCGTGAAGCAACTCGTCCAATCGGTGCGCAACGGCGAGCTCCGGCTCGTCGATGCCCCCACACCCCAGATCAGCCCCACCGAGGTTCTCGTCCGCACGACCAGATCGCTCGTCTCGGCCGGAACCGAAAAGGCGGTACACCAGCTGGCCTCGGCCAGCCTGCTGCAGAAGGCGAAAGCCCGGCCCGACCTCGTGCGCCAGGTTCTCAAGAAGGCTCGTACCGAGGGAATCGGTGCCACCGTACGCACCGTCAGAGACCGCCTCGACGAGGACATGCCAATGGGCTACTCGGGCGCCGGCGTGGTGGTCGAGGTGGGTTCGGCCGTACAAGGAGTGCGCCCCGGTGACAGGGTGGCGACCGGCGGCGCCGGGCATGCAGAGCTGCAGGTGGTCGCCGGCCTCCTGACGGTGCCCGTACCGGAAGGTGTCGACGACGAATCCGCAGCCTTCGCCACCGTCGGCGCCATCGCCCTCAACGGACTTCGTCTTGCCGACGTCGGACCCGGCGCCAAGGTGGCTGTCATCGGGCTCGGCTTGGTCGGGCAGTTGACCGTCCGGCTGGCGCGGGCTGCCGGTTGTCAGGTGGCGGCCCTAGACGTCCGTCAGTGGCCGGTGGACCGGGCGAGAGAGCAGGCCCAGCTCTCGACCGTCGACGCGGGGGACACCACCGCGTCGCTCCTCGAATGGTCCCGTGGACGCGGCGCCGACGCCGTCATCGTCGCTGCAGCCACGAAGTCGTCGGACCCGATGCGCCGAGCAGCCGAGCTCGCTCGGGACCGCGGCATCCTCGTACTGGTGGGAGACGTCGGCCTCGAGCTCGATCGGCGACCGCTCTACGAAAGAGAGCTTCAGTTGCGGGTCGCCCGCTCCTACGGGCCCGGACGCTACGAGCAGGCCTATGAGGACCTTGGCATCGACTACCCCGCGGGCCAGGTGCGCTGGACCGAAGGCCGCAACCTCGAAGCCTTTCTCGACCTGCTGGCCGGCGGCCACCTCACCGTCGGCGACCTCGTCACCCATCGGTTCGACTTCGACCGCGCCCTCGAGGCCTACACCCTGCTCGAGGGTGACGAGCCCTACCTCGGCGTCGAGCTCGTCTATACGGCTTCGCCCTCGCCCGTGCCCTCGAGGCGAGCGACCACCGGGCCCATTGCCGCCGCCGGCGCAGGAATTGGCCTGATCGGCGCCGGCGCCTTCGCCCGCGGAGTGCTGCTGCCGGGACTGCAGGCCGCCGGCTTCACCCGGTTCGTCACGGTCACCTCGGCAAGCGGCCTCTCGAGCGCCTCCCTCGTCGACAAGGGCACCTTCAGCGAGGCGGCACCAACGGCAGAAGCGGTCATCGACCATCCCGACGTAGGGGTGGTCGTCATAGCCACGCCCCACGCCACCCACGCCGCACTCGTCGAACAGGCCCTCGAGGCCGGCAAGCACGTCTTCTGCGAGAAGCCCCTCGCTCTCGACGAGGACGAGCTCTCCGCGGTGATCACCGCCTGGCGTCGAAGTGGCTCCGCCCTGTTCGTCGGGCTCAATCGACGGTTCTCACCACCCGTCGCCGCCCTCCGCGACACGTTGGGCCACGGCGGCCCGTTGCAGATCGCCTACCGCGTCAACGCCGGGCCGGTAGCCAGTGGGCACTGGTACCGCGACCGCCGCCAAGGGGGCCGCCTGCTGGGTGAGGTGTGCCACTTCGTCGACACCTGCGCAGCCGTGGTCGGAGCGCCTGTCGTCAGCGCCTACGCCACCGGCTCCGGCCGGGAAGAGGCACTCCTAGACCCCGACGTCACCCTCGCCCTCCGCTTCGCCGACGGCTCCCAAGCCGCCATCACCTACGCCAGCGGCGGCCATGCAGCGACGTCCAAGGAGCGAATGGAGGTGCTGGGCCGGGGCCACACCGCGCTCCTCAACGACTTCACCAGGCTCGAGGTTGACGGGCGCAGCATCTGGTCGGGCCCCCAGGACAAGGGCCACCGCGCCCTCCTCCAGCGCTTCCACTCCGCCGTGAACGACGGAGCCGGTGACGCCGAGCTGACCGAGGCGTTCCTGGGCAGCAGCGCGGCCACGATCGCCGCCGCCGGCTCGCTGCTGACCGGCGCCGCCGTGGCCCCGATGCCGCTCTGATGCTCACAAAGGCCCGGTCAGATCACGAACTGGATCGGGACGCCGCCTACAGCACGCGAGAGAGCGCGACGGCC
>JAHWJQ010000193.1 GCA_019348305.1 Actinomycetota bacterium | reverse complement strand
AGAAGAGCGGCGTTGACCGCCAACAGGAGCAATCGCTGCTTGGACGCCCGCTGCGACCTTAGAGAGTCGTTGCGATCCTCACCGGTCAGTCGGGCCAACGAAGCGTCGACCGGACCGGACCGCATTGCGAACCCGTCGCCTGATTGACCGTGCGGGGAGCGTTCGTCGACGATGCCGTCCGCGGTTGATAGCGCCATCGCCGCCAAAGCAACGATTAGGAGCAGAGCAAAAGGCCGGGACGACTGCTGCATCGCCCTCAACACGGTAGTCGCGGTCGCGCCCGCCCAGCCGGCGCCGGTGAAGGCCCCGCGCCGACAATTCCCGGGCTTACTGCTTGCTTGCGCCCTCTGAGCAATGCGAACCCGGACCCTCCGATTCGTAGTCGGAGGGCCAGTTGGGCTGGAGGAGGTGCCACTGCTCCGGCGCCCGTCGGATCAACGCCTCGAGCTCGTCGGCAAGGTCCTGGCTCACCCTGGCCACGTCGTCGCGCAGGCGCCCGCGCCGGTCGGTGGCGATGGGGGGGCGCACCACGCCGCGGTGGCGGCGACCCTCGAAGTAGACGGCCGTGGGCAACAACGCGGCGCCCGTTCGCAGGGCCAGGGTGGCCGGGCCCGCCGGCAGCGTGGTGCGCTCACCGAAGAAGTCGACCTCGACCCCGGTCCGGGAGATGTCGCGGTCGCACAGCAGGCCGACCAGCTCGTTGCGACGCAGCGCCCGCAGGATGGCTCCCCCCGCCTCCGGCCCGTGGGGGACGACGGTGAGGCCGCTCGCCCGCCGCAGCCCGGTGAACCACTCGAACAGCTCGGGCGGGTCGAGTGCCTCGACCACCACCGTGGCCGGATAGCCGACGGAGGCGAACCAGGCGCCGCCGAAGTCCCACCCTCCCAGATGAGGCAGGGCCATGATGACGCCCTTGCCGGCGCCCAACGCGTCCTCGACGTGGCCCACCCCTTCCCACGACATGCCGGCGTCGAGCGAGTCGCGGTCGGCGGACGCGAGCCTGAAGGATTCCATCCAGTACCGGGCATAGGAGCGGAAGGCCTGTTGCACCTTCCCCTCGAGGGTGGGGCCCGACAGCCCGCCGCCGTAGGCGCGCTGGAGGTGGCGGATGATCATCCGCCGGCGCCCTCGCAGGGCGACCGCCATGGGAACGCTCAGCGCCTGTGCCAGCCCCGAGGCCAGGGGACTGGGAAGGGCGTTGAAGACGGCCGACGCTCCTCGGTACCCCAGGTACACCGCCCGACGGGCCACCGGGTTAGGGGCCGGCTGCACCCCAACCGGACTCGCCCGAATGCAACGAGGGCGAAATCAACGACGCCGCCACGCCGGCGACGGCCGCCGGGGCCGGTCGCGGCCGGGGCGGCGCCCAGAGGCGTTGCGCCATTCGGCGATGGAGGGCCGGGTCGCGGTCTGCTCTCGCCAGGCCCGCCACCTCTCGCCCATCGGTCGCTGGCGCCTGACCCTGGGCACGCTCGCCTGGCGCCACACCATGACGAACCGCTGAGCTGCCGTGAGCAGGGTGGCCACCAGCATCAGCCACAGCACGCCCATCAACAGGCCCGAGAAGGCCAGGCCGAAACCGAGGAGCACGACGCGCTCCGCCCGCTCCATCAGGCCGCCCCTCGCCGAGTAGCCGAGCGACTCGGCCCGCGCCCGCTCATAGGAGATCAGCATGGAGGCGCCCATCACCGCGAACGGCAGCATCGGCGCCAGCCCGCCGCGGGTGGCGGCGAGATGCCAGCCGATCCCACCAAGGACGAGGGAATCGGTCACCCGGTCGGCCACCGAATCGAAGAAGGCTCCCCGTGGAGAAGCAGTGCCGGCGGCCTTGGCCACGGCACCGTCGAGCAGGTCGGGCACGCCTGCCAGAGCGAGGAGAACGACGCCGACCAGGAGGTGCCCCGAGGCCACGGCCACCGCCGTTGCTGCCGCCATCACCAAACCGGCAATCGTGAGGTGGTCGGCACGCACGCCGGCTCGGTCGAGGGCGGCGCCCACTGGCTTCACGCCCTTTTCCAGATTCGTCCGCCAACGGCCATCCAACACGGGTTCTGCAGGCTCCTGGTAGGCGTGAACTTCCTGCCCAAGCTATCGCACGCCCCGGATAGTCTTGCGAACACCGCCACAGCCGCGGCTCTCGAGCGAGGAGTGCGCACGCGTGAACACGTTCCCGTCCGCCAAGATCCGCAACGTCGCGCTGGTAGGGCACGGCAGCTCGGGCAAGACGACCCTGGCCGAGGCGCTGCTGTTCATCTCCGGCAAGACCTCTCGTCAGGGCCGGGTGGAGGACGGTACGACGGTCTGCGACTTCGACCCCGAGGAAGTCAAGCGCCGCATCTCGGTGGCCGTCTCGCTAGCCTCCTTCGAGCACGAGGGCCACAAGATCAACCTCCTCGACTGCCCCGGCTATGCCGACTTCATGCCGGAGGTGGAGGCGGCGCTTCGGGTAGCCGACCTTGCCGTGTTCGTCGTGAGCGCAGTCGAGGGCGTCGAGGTGCAGACCGAGATCATCTGGAAGCTGGCCGACTCCCTGGGCCTGCCCCGGATGATCTTCGTGAACAAAGAAGACCGGGAGCGGGCCGACTTCGAACGGGTGCTGGCCCAGCTCCAGGAGCGGTTCGGCCGCGGGATCGCCCCGCTGGAGTTGCCGCTCGGTGAAGAGGCGGAGCTGCACGGGGTGGCCGACCTTCTCACCGACACCGCCATCGTGTACGACGACGACCAGGGCCACCACCACGCTGAGCCCATCCCGCCGGAGCTGGTGGCCCACGAGCAGGAGGTTCACGAGACGCTGGTGGAGGGCATCGTGGAGGCCGACGACGCCCTGATGGAGCGCTATCTCGAAGGCGACGTGCCCACAGCCAAGGAGCTCGAGCAGACCCTTGCCAAAAGCGTCGCGTCGGCCACCGCGTTCCCCGTCATCTGCGGCTCGGCCACCAAGGACGTCGGCATCGACCTGCTGGCCAAGTTCATCTGCGAAATCGGCCCCTCCCCGCTCGACCGCCCCCCGGTCGTAGTCGAGGCCGCGGGCAACTTGCAGGAGGTGCCGTGCGACCCCAACGGGCCGCCGTTGGCCTACATCTGGAAGACCATCGTCGACCGCCACGTGGGGAAGGTCTCGCTGTTCAAGGTCCTGTCGGGGACGGTCCGGCCCGACGCCGTGCTTCACAACCCCCGGACCCACGCTGACGAGCGGCTGCATGTGCTGTTCACGCTGAGGGGCAAAGAGCAAGAGCCGGTGCCCGAGGTTCCCGCCGGCGACATCGCCGCGGTGGCCAAGCTGGCCGACGTCCGCACCGGTGACACCCTGGCACCCAAGGGCACCCCGGTGGTGGTCCCCCCGCTGCAACCCCCGGTGCCGCCGCTCACCATTGCCATCGCGCCCCGCTCCAAAGGCGACGAGGACAAGTTGATGACCGCCCTGCACCGCCTCCAGGACGAGGACCCCTCCTTGGCCGTGCGCCGCGACGACGAGACCCACCAGACCCTGCTCTCGGGCATGGGCGAGACCCACCTCACCATCACCCTCGAGCGCCTGCAGCGCAAGTTCGGCGTCGAGGTGTCGACCGAGGACGTGCGGGTGCCCTACCGCGAGACGATCACCGGAACGGCCGTCGCCGAGGGCAAGTACAAGAAGCAGGCCGGGGGGCACGGCCAGTTCGGCGTGGCCAACATCCGCATCGAGCCCATGGAGCGTGGCGAGGGCTTCGCCTTCGTCGACGAGATCGTGGGGGGCGCGATCCCCCGCCAGTTCATCCCCGCCGTGGAAAAGGGCATCGCCGAGACGATGGGGCGCGGCGGCCACTACGGGCACCCGGTCGTCGACGTGAAGGTCACGCTCCTCGACGGCAAGTACCACTCGGTCGACTCCTCGGAGATGAGCTTCAAGATGGCAGGGTCGCTCGGCTTCCAGGAGGCCATGGCCAAGGCCAACCCTGTGATCCTCGAGCCGATCTCCCTGCTCGAGGTCACCGTGCCCGCCTCCCAGCAGGGCGACGTCATGGGTGACCTCAACGCTCGCAGGGGCCGGGTGCAGGGCACCGAGAGCGGCAACGACGGTGAGCAGGTGATCGTCGCCATGGTGCCGACCTCGGAGATCCTGCGCTACGCCGTCGAACTGCGCTCCCTCACCGGCGGCCGGGGCCGCTTCACCGTCCGCCACGACCACTACGACGTGCTGCCCTCGCACCTCTATGACAAGGTCGCCCGTTCCACCACCGACTCCTGAGGCAACTCGCCCGGATCGTTTGGCCACTTCTGGTCGTGGACGGCCGTCGTCTGGCCACTTCTGGTCGCCACAAGGGCCCAGACGTCGGCCACGTTCGGTCGCCGCTAGGAGGCGGTCGTCTTGCGCTGCTCGGGGGTGAACTCGGACCAGTCCTCCGGGTTGTCCTCGACGAAGTGGGCGACGACGGTCCCGTCGACGCCGTCCACCAGCACCAGACCCCGCGAGACCGGTGGGTCCTCGGCGGAGTACAGCAGGAGCCGCCACGTCGGCCGGCTGCGCAG
>JAHWJQ010000192.1 GCA_019348305.1 Actinomycetota bacterium | reverse complement strand
TGCTAGTGGGACAATTGTCCCTAGACGCAGCGACGAGCACAGGCGGATCGTTGTCACTCATGCAATCTGCAAGTTCTTCATTTCGGGGATGGGCCCGTATAGGCCATGACCGTGGCGCGCCCGTGCATCTACCGGGCGGGGCTGCCGGCACCTCTGGGCGACACCTGCGGCTCGGAGTCAAAGAACGCACGCCGGGACTGCTGTGCGGAGCGTCGGGCGTGCTGGTCGTGGCCGGCTTGGCGTTGTACCTGAAGAACCGGCCCATCCCGGGCGCCGATCAGTTCTTCGATCCGGTCCTGCCGGCGATGGCCATCGCCTTTCCGCTCGTAGGAGCGATGATCGCTGCCCGGCGGCCCCGTCAGCCCATCGGCTGGATCTGCTGCGCGCCGCTGGTGGTAGCCATCGCTTTCTTCGCCGAGCAATACGCGGTCCACAGCGTCTTCGCCAGCACGAACCGGCTGCCGGGCGATCAGTGGATGGGATGGCTCGGCGCCTGGGTCTGGGTCCCCGGTTATCTGGCGATTTGGACGCTGCTGCTGCTGTTGTTCCCCGATGGCCGGCCGCCGACGCCTCGCTGGAGGCCCTTGGTGTGGGCGACGGTGGCACTGATCGCTACGGCGACGGTGGCGACGGCGGTCACCGCCAACGGCCTCGACTCCCCCTCGCTCCCCAATCCGGTTGGTCTCGCCCAGGCCCCCGACATCGGAGGCCCGCTACAAGCCACCACCGTGCTCGTACTGGCCCCCCTCTGCCTGCTGGGCCTGCTGGTCCGGTACCGCCGCACGCCTCCTATCGAACGGCGCCCACTCAAGTGGTTCACCGCCGCCGCCGCCCTGGTTGTGTCGGTTCCCGTGGTCGCCACGGTGGCCGGGTTGCTGTTGAACGTCCCGGTCCCGATGGGCCCGTACCAAGTGGCCGGCGTGGTCGCCCTGCTGGCGCTGGCCGCCAGCGTGGCGATAGCCGCGGTGAAGTACGGCCTCTACGACATCGGTCTCGAGGTCGATGCCATCGTCAACCGGTTGCTCGTCTACGGCAGCCTTCTTGCCGTCGCCGCCGGGCTCTTCGTAGCCGTCATGGGACTCGTTCGCGCACTGCTCTCGGGCCAGCCGCTGCTCGCCCCGTTGCTGGTGGCGACCGCCGGTGCGGCGTTGGTCTGGCGCCCACTGCGCCGCCGTATCCAGCACGCGGTCGACCGGCTGCTCTACCGTGTGCGGGGGTACGACTACCGCCTCCTGACCGCACTGGGTCAGTGCGTGCGATCGACCGTCGGAACCGACAGCGTGCTGCCGGCCATGGTGGAGACGATGGCCGTGGCGCTCAAGCTCCCGCTGGTCGGCGTGACGGTTGGCTACGGCGACGATGTCGTCGCCAGCGCCACCTACGGCGAACCGCGCAGCGATGCCCTGGTGATCCCCCTCGTGCACCAAGACGAGCAGGTGGGGCGGCTGACGGTGGCCCCCCGATCGTTCGGGGAACCCTTCGATGCGGCCGATCGGCGGCTCCTCGACGACCTGGCCGGCCAGGTGGCGCTGGCCGCCCAGGCGTTCTGCCTGACCGCAGACCTCCAGCGCTCGAGGGAGCGACTGGTGACGGCCCGGGAGGAGGAACGCCGGCGTCTCCGCAGAGACCTCCACGATGGCCTCCAGCCGGCGCTGGCCGGCGTCTCTCTCGGCCTCGATGCCGTGCGCAACATCCTCGGTGGAGATGCGCCGGTGGACGACCTGCTCGCGCGCCTCAGGACCGAGTTGGTGAACGCCGGCGCTGACATCCGCCGGCTGGTGTACGACCTGCGTCCTCCCGCGCTCGACGAGCTCGGCCTGGTCGGCGCCCTTCGCCAGCAGGCCTCGCGCTTCGGGCTGAGCAGTGACGGGCCGGACGTCGTCGTCACCGCCCCTTCCGACCTCAAGGGGCTACCGGCGGCCGTCGAGGTTGCCGCCTACCGCATCGCCCAGGAGGCCGTCGAGAACGTGAGGAAGCATGCCGCCGCACGGCGCTGCGACGTTATCCTCGCTCTGACGGACGGCCATCTGGAACTCGAGATCCGCGACGACGGCGAGGGGCTCGATCCCGGCCGGACCGCCGGGGTGGGCCTCATGGCCATGCGGGAGCGCGCCGCGGAGCTGGGAGGAACTTGCAGCGTCGAGTCGCTCGCCGCCGGAGGTGCCAGGGTGCGAGCGAGCCTTCCGACAGCGAGCCGATGACGGAGCATCCGGTGCGAGTGCTGCTCGCCGACGACCACCCTGTCTACCGCCTCGGCCTCCGGGCGCTCCTCGACACCGTGGAGGGCGTGCAGGTGGTCGGAGAAGCCGGCACTGGTGCTGAGGCGGTGGCCGCTGCCGGCGATCTCGGCCCCGACGTGGTGGTGATGGACCTTCACATGCCCGACCTCGATGGCATCGAAGCGACCAAGCGCATCGTCAGGAGCCACCCGAAGATCGCCGTTCTCATCCTCACCTATTCCGACGAGGACGACTCGGTGCTCGAGGCCATGCGAGCCGGCGCCCGTGGGTACGTGGTGAAGGAGGCCGGCAAGGACGCGATCGTGCGGGCGGTTCAGGACGTGGCCAGCGGCGAGATGATCTTCGGGGCGTCCGTGGCGAGCCGCCTCACCGCGCTGTTGGCGTCGGACCGGGAACCGGCGGCGTTGCCCTTCCCCGAGCTCACACGGCGGGAGCGGGAGGTGCTGGAGCTGATGGCCCAGGGTCTCAACAACGCGGCGATCGCCTTGCGCCTGAGCATCGGCGACAAGAGGGTGCGCAACTGCGTCACCGACATCTACGCCAAGCTCGGGGTGGCGGATAGGCCTCAGGCGATCATCCTGGCCCGCGAGGCGGGCCTCGGCCGCAACAGCGCCATCGAGGGCCGGTGAGGTTGTCGGGCCGGCGGGCAGCGGTGGTTGGCGCCCTTGCAGCGTGCCTGGCGATAGCGGGGTGCGGCGAGCGCCAGGCCAGCTTCCAGGAAGGTCGCGCCGCCACCGCCATCACCTTCAGCATCTCGGTCCCCGACGAGGAGAAACCGGCGGTGCAAGAGGTGGTCCGCCGTTTCCAGAACCGCACCCGGGCCAAAGTGAACCTCGAGCTCGTCACCCGGTTCCGGAGCCAGCCCGTCTCTCGCGTCGACCTCGTGACGTCCATCGACTCCGCCGAGCTCATTGAACGGCTGAGGGCCGGTGCTCGCTCCGGCCAGCCGACGGTCCACCTCTTCGCGCAGGACAACCTCGCCTTGAAGCCCTTGGTCGACGAGGGACTGGTCGACGACCTGTCCGAAGTGCGCATCCCCGCGCAGGTGATCCCCTCGATGGTCCCTGCCCGCTTCGGAGGGCGCCAACTCTTCCTGCCCTTCCGTCCCAACGTCCGGGTGGCCTACGCCGACCGCCACCAGCTCCGGGCGGTGGGGGCCGAGGCACCGACGACGATCGAAGACCTCACGGTGGTGGCCAGGAAGTTGAAGGCCCGCACCGGAGAGCCCGCCATCACGCTCTCACTGGCTGCCGGCGACCCGGCGGCGGTCACCGTGGCGGAGTGGATCGTTTCCTACGGCGGCAACCCGCTCGTGCTCAACGACGAGGGCTCGGTGCTGGCCTTCGAGAACCTCCGGCAACTGTGGCAGGAGGGGCTCCTCGCCCGCGAGAGCCTCTTCGCCAAGTACGACACCGAGGTCGAGTACCTGAGCACGAAGCGGTCGTGGCTGGCCCAGAACTGGTCCTTCACCTCCGCTGTCCTCGCCAAGGAGGGCCAACTCGACCGCTTCGAGGTCTACGAAGGCTGGCGGGGACCAGTGCGAGCTGCCCACGTCATCGGTGGCGACGTCCTGGGTATCCCCCGAGGGATCTCGGGCCCCGAGCGAGCAGCGGCCTTGTCATTGGCGACCTTCCTGATGTCCCGCGAGGCCCAGGAGGTGCTGGTGAACGAAAACGCCTGGCCCGCCATCCGCACCGACGCCTACGGCACCGTCCCGCAGGAACAACGCCAGACCTTCGCCGCCATCGAGGACGCTCTCCGGCATGGGTGGTTCCGCCCGGTGGTCGCCTATTGGCCCGATGTCAGCCAGGCGATGAATGAGGCCGTCGACCGTGTGCTGCTGCAGGGCCAGCCGGTGCGACCGGTGCTCGATGAACTGCATGCCGGCATCGAAGCAGCAGCCGGCCGAGCCGGCGCCGAGTACCCCCCGCCGCCGGCCAGCGCCTGACCGTCGCCCATTGGCGGATGGGCCGCGCATCCTTCAGGATCTTCGGGCGTTTGTCCTTCAACAGCTCTGCCGGGCCACTGCTGCGACTACGGCCGCGGTGGCCCTGTGATCAGGCCCGGATCGGCGGCGGCAGCCTCGACGGACGGCCTCCCGGCAGCAAGTCCGAGGGCGCCCGGCTGGACCTGGACGTAAGCAGGGTGACGCCTCGCGGTAGGAGGCCGTCGAGGTGACCGCCGGCGGCGACGGAGACGGCGTGGCGCGCCGCCGCCTCCGCTCCGTCAGGGTGCCCGGCGCGCGCGAGCAACTCGGCCTTCGTCATCAGGATC
>JAHWJQ010000191.1 GCA_019348305.1 Actinomycetota bacterium | reverse complement strand
CCGTACGAGCAGGGCATCGGCTGGTTCGTCAGCGAAGTGCTTCCCCGCCTCCGACAGATCGTGCCCGCCACCTTCGACGTGGTGGGCGTTCCGCCCCGCCGGCCGGTGCCGGCGGCAGGCGTCAGGTACGTGGGGAGGGTCCCCGCCGTCGCTGAGTGGTACGAGCGCTGCCACGCGGTGGTGGTGCCGATGTTCGAGGGCTCCGGCACCCGCCTGAAGATCGTCGAGGCCATGGCCTACGGCCGGCCCGTCGTCTCCACGCCCTTGGGGGCGCAAGGGCTCCCGGTCGCTGCCGGCACTCACTATCACTGCGCCGATGACGCCCCCACCTTTGTGCGGATGCTCGCGGAAGTGGCAACGAACTGCGAGGAAGGCGGCGGACCGATGGCGTCGATGCTGGACGAGGCTCGCCAGGCCATCACCCCGCTGTTCTGGCCGCGCATCACCGAACGGCTGTCGGAGCTCTACTGGTCGGAGATCGATCGACGGCGGACGTCGCAGGGAGCGGCGTCGACATCGGGGTAGGCGGATCCGAGGGACTGGCACAGAACGCCAGCAGTACACCCATGGTGGCGGTGATCCCGTAGGTGTTGAAGCTCGGGAACGTCACGCTGCCGATGACCAGCAGCAGCAGGGCGCCCTGGGACCCATGGTGCATGGAGCGCACGAGCGCACTTCCACGGGGTCGTGCCCTCCAGGCGATGGCCACGCCGAGCATGCCGAACAGCACCAACGCCGCCGGCACGCCCAGCTTCCACATCACCCACAGGTAGCCGTTGTGGCTGTAGTCGTAGGCACGGGCGGGGACCCCCTCCCACGGGCGGCTCCAGACCATCTCGGCGCCGAGGCCCGAGCCCAGCACCGGCCGGGCTCGGATCTGTTCGAGGACGTGGCCGGACTCGACGATTCGGTAGCGCACGGAGCCGTCGTTCGCGTACTGGCCGATCGACACGAGACGCTCCTGGGCTGCTCCCAGCGCGTCCGGTGCCAACGTTGCCATCCCCGCCAGCACCACGAAGAGGACGGCCGGGCCCCACAACATGGCGCGGGCACGAGGTACGCGTCCTGACCTGAGGGTCACGAAACCCATGGCCACTGCGGTGGCCACCCAGAAGGTTCGCTCGTAGGTGAGCAGGAGGCACAACGCGTTGAGAACGGTCACCCCTGCCACGACGACCTGGTGGCGCCGCTCCCGGACCGCTCGAGAGATCAAGGCGGCGAAGCCGAGGATGGTCGCCACCGGGAAGGCGTACATGCCGCCCTGTAGCTGACCCCGACCGCTGGTGGTGAAGTTGATGCCCTCGCGTACGCCGAACCCACCGGTGAAGCCGATGTCGAAGACCCACTGCGCCATCCCCCAGAGCCCCAGGGCCAGACCCGTGACCACCAGCCCCTTGACCAGTCGGTCACGTTGAGCTTGCTGCGTCAGGAGAGGAATGGCGATGAGAAAGGTCCCGAAGCCCAGCAGCGAGCGCAACTCGGCGCCGGCGATGCTGAGATCGTTGCCGAAGGCGACCCCTCGCAAGAACTGCACGGTCACCATCACCAGGAACACGATCATCGGCAGTAGCAGCCTCCGATGCCGGCGATCGAGCCGCCTGTGTGTCAAAAGACCCGGCACCACTCGGAGCAATCCGGCCAAGAGCAGTGCATCGGACAGGATGACGCCCCGTCCGCTGCCCGCCAGCTGGTTCTGGACGGTGAAGGGCACGATGGCGGTGACGAAGATGATGAGGGCGAGGTTGGCGGAGGGGGCGACGAAGGCCAGGGCCACGATCAGGCCCAGGCCGATGAGTCCGATGGCGAGGACGGGGCTGATGGCCACGAGCAGGCCCAGCACGACGATGAGCGCCACCACCACACTCGGGCTGGCCAGGGATACCATCGAGCGGTTCCGTGAGATGAGCGCGATCATGGGGACGACAGCGCTCCCGGGTGAGCGAAAGGACCAGTGTCTAGTGGTCGAACAGCGTAGCGACCACGGCGGCATCTGGTCGGACAGAGACGTGGCTGACCGTTCCCGGGCTCGCCCGCTGCCGGGCGGGAGCGGCACTGACATGGTCATGGTCGTCATCGTCCCGTTCCTGAACGAGGAGGAGCACCTGCTGGGCTTGCTCGAGTCGATCTCGGGCCAGAGCCGGCTTCCCGATCGCCTGGTTCTGGTCGACGACGGTTCGACGGATGCGTCGCCCGCCATCGCCCGTGACTTCGCCGATCGCCATCCCTACGCCCGGGCGCTGCAACGGCCCCCACGCCCACCGGCACGGGACCGCCTGGCCACGGCGTCGGAATGGGGGGCATGGCAGTGGGCACTCGAGCAGACGGACATGGCCGGGGACCTGCTGGTGAAGCTCGACGCAGACCTTCGGCTTCCGCCTCGCATGTTCGAAGTGATGGAATCGCAGTTTCGTGTCGACCCCGAGCTGGGCGTGGCAGGTGCCCATCTGAGCACCGTCGACGAGGACGGCGTCCCCAGGCGGGAGCACAATGCGGACGACCACGTCCGGGGGGCGACCAAGTTCTACCGGGCCGAGTGCTATCGAGACATCTCGCCCGTTCCACAGGTCCTCGGCTGGGACACCATCGACGAGCTGACGGCGCGCATGCGCGGTTGGCGGACGGGCAACGTGGCCGTGCCCGGGGGTGATCCGGTCCAGATGAGGATGACCGGCACCTACGACGGCCGGCTTCGCGGCTTCCGGCGCCGGGGCGTCGCCGCCTACGGCTACGGTGCCCATCCCTTGCACGTACTGCTTGGAGCCCTGCGCCGGGCGACGGACCGCCCGTACGTCGTCGCCGGCGCCAGCTACGTGCTCGGATGGGTGCACGGTTGTATCCGCCGCAGTCCCCGAGCCGCGCCAGAGGTTCGTGCCTTCGCCCGCAGGGAGCAGATTCGCCGTCTGCGCCGGCGGATCGCGGTCTTCAGTGGGCGGTGACACCGGCGGGGGCGCGCCGCTGGTGCTCGTGAGCTCGTCGCCCACCGGTGTCCCAGCATGGGGTGACCCCATCGACGCGCCCCGCACCGACTTCACCGAGATGGCCCGTGTCCTCGGAGGTCGGGTGCTCGCACCGGTACGGCTCCGGGGTCCGCTTGACGCTCTGGAGCACGGGACCCGCCGGCTGGGGTTCTGGGGTCTGGCCCTGCGTGCCCGCCGGAGGAACCCCCCTGTCGTCGTCTCCTGTGCGGAAAAGATCGGGATGTGCGTCAGCCTTCTAGGCCGAAGGGAAACCGGTCACGTGGTCATTGCCCACAACCTCACTACTCCGCGGCGACGCGCCTTCCAGGACCGAACGGGATGGCTACAGAAGACCGACCGCATCGTCGTGCTCTCGAGACCTCAGGAGGCGTACCTGCGGGACGAGGTCGGTCTTGATGCGAGCCAGGTGCGATTCATCCATGATGCGGTCGACCACCGGTTCTTCACGCCGCAGGATGGCCCTGAGGAGGGCTACGTGCTGAGTGTGGGCCAGGCAGGGCGCGACTTTCCGACCTTGATCGAGGCGGTGCGCCGAACCGCGGTCCCCACCGTGCTGGTCCCGTCCAGCACTTGGACGCCGGTCTCGGATCGGCCCACGGACGCCTTGCCCGCGCACGTGACGGTGCGCCAGCGGCTTTCCTACCTGGCGCTGCGCCAGCTCTACGACCGGGCCTCGGTCGTCGTCGTGCCGCTGGAGCCCGGCCTCGGTTGGGCTGCCGGGGTCAACGCTGTGCTGGAGGCCATGGCCATGCGCAAACCCCTGATCGTGTCGTCCACGCCGGGCATCGCCGACTACGTGACCCACGGAGAGAACGCCCTCGTCGTGCCTCCTCGAGACCCCCCGGCGCTGGAGACCGCCATCGCCACCCTCTTGTCCGACCGGGTCAGGGCCTCCCGACTCGCGTCGGCCGGACGAGCCCTTGTGGAATCGGGACGGACCCTCGACCACTACGTTGCCAACGTGACTGGCCTCGCGTCGGAGCTTCTCGCCTAAGCGTTCGTCATGGAGAACCACGACACCAGGGAGGGCCTGGCGCGCCCGCAGCCGGTTCCCGACGCCTCAGGGGTCACCCGGGCGATCTCGTGGATGGCCGCCGCCCAGATCCTGGGGCAGGCGACGTCGTTCGTGTCGGTGATGGCCCTCGGAGCGCTCCTGCCCCCCAGTGCTTTCGGCACGGTGACAGCCGGCGTGGTGCTCGTGAGCGTCGCCACGCTGTTGATGGGAGCCGGGACCTGGGGCAGCATCGTCTCGACGCCGGGCATCGGGGCCCGCGACGCTCGCGGAGCGCTGGGGCTCAACGTCGCCAACGGGGTGGTGCTGGCCGCCGCCATGGTCGTCCTCGCCGAGCCCATGACGCGCAACTTCGCCAAGGGGGGAGACCCCAACGTCGTACGGGCGCTCTCCGCCAGCCTCGTGCTGTACTCGCTCAGCATCGTGCCGGCGGCCCTCCTCCAGAAGCGGATGCGCTTCAAGTCCTATGCCGTCGCCGCCGTGGCAGCCACCACCATCTCCTCGGTGACGGCCGTCGGCGCGGCTCTCGTGGGGGCCGGCGTGTGGGCC
>JAHWJQ010000190.1 GCA_019348305.1 Actinomycetota bacterium | reverse complement strand
TGGCGCCAGGCCATGCGCCGGCGCCGTTCGGTACGAGGGTCGCCGGGGAGCAGCAGGAGGGCCGGCAGGCGCACCACCGAGCCGACGAGCAGCCCGAGCCGGTGGAAGACCAACCCGGCGCGGCCGTGGTGCTTGACGATGAAGTGCTCAGCACCACGCTGGAAGTGCTCGAAGGCCACGCCGGTGGAGCCGTCGCCGCTGGCGCCTCCGACGTGTGTGGCCACAGCCTCGGGCACGAGGCGGACCTTCCAGCCGGCGTCGGACAGTCGCCGGCACAGATCGGCCTCTTCGCCGTAGAGCCAGAAGCGGTCGTCGAAGCCGCCCATCACCTCGAACGCCTGTCGGCGCACGACCAGGCATGCGCCCACGACGAAGCCTCGTTCATCGGGACCACGTCGCAGCAGGCGGTGGAGGCCGAGGGCTTCGGCCCACGTGGTTCCCGGCGAAGGGAACGGCCACCAGGCGCGCTGCACCACCCCGTCTGGGGTGACGAGGCGGGGGCCGGCGGCTCCCATCTCGGGGTCGCGTTCGAAGGTGGCAACCAGTGTCTCGACATCCGGCGGGGCGACCGTTGCGTCGGGGTTGAGGAACAGCACGAGCTCTCCGGTTCCTTCACCGGCACCCTGGTTGGCCGCGGCGGCGAATCCCCGGTTGGTGGAGTTCCGCACGACCGTGGCGCCTGCACGCTCAGCCAGGTCGGGGGCTTCGTCGCCGGAGGCGTTGTCGACCACGATGACGTGGGCGTCGGTAGGGAGGAGAGCCAGGCACGCGGGCAGGTGTTCGGCGGAGCGGTAGGTGACGATCACGACGTCGAGTCGCACAGGACCTTCTCGTAGAGCTCTCGGTGGGCGGCGGCGATCTCGGGCCAGGAGAACCGCTGTGCCCGCTGGCGGCCGAGCCGCCCGAGACGGCGGGCCCGTTCGGGGTCGGCTGCCAGTGACCGGAGGGCCGCAGCCAACGCCTCGACGTCGTCGGGCGGCACCAGCACGCCCGCTTCACCGAGGACCTCGGGCAGGCCACCGAGCGCCGATGCCACGACCGGGACGCCGCTCGCCATGCCCTCCACGACCACCCTGCCGAACTGCTCGAGCACCGCCGCAGGCCGGGAGGGCACCACCAGCACGTCGACGCGCCGGTAGAGGGTAGCCAACGCGTCCTGCGAGACCGCGCCCAGGAAGGCCGCCGAAACCGCGTGGTTGGTCGCGAGGGCCTCGAGACGGGCCCGTTCGGGCCCGTCGCCGGCCACCACCAGCTCGTAGCCGTCCTCGCCGGCCATTGCGGCGATGAGGACGTCGACCCCCTTCTGGCGGGTCAGCCGCCCGACGTACCCGACCACGAACGGCCCCCCCTCTTCGGGTGCCGGAGGCGGGGAGAACTGCGTGGTGTCGACCCCCAGTGGCAGCAGGCGGACCTCGCCGGTGAAGCCCTTGGTCCGAAGGACCTCTCCCGCCGCCTGGTTGCACACGTAGGCGGCAGAGGCGGAGGCGAGCGTCCGGGACTCGATCATACGGATCGGCCATGGGTAGCGCTTCATCAGGTTCTGGCCCGAGTAGACCAGCAGCCGGGCGGTGGGCTGGAGGCGGGCGGCCAAGATGCGTACCTCAGCGGTCGCCAAGCTGTACGGCTCCTCGTGGGCGTCGACGGCATCGAACCGGTGCTGCCGCATGAGTCGCCACAGAGGCCACGGGTTGTAGACGAAGAGCGCCTGATGGGCACCGAAGGTGCGGACACCGACCACGAAGTCGTCGGCGCCGGCGGCCAGTCTCACCACGCTCCCTCCTTCGTTCCATGCCCGGGGCGCCACCAAGGTGACGTCGACCCCGTTTGTTCGCAGCTCCCGGTCGCGTTGCCGCCACGCCGGCACCACGGCGCTGTGATAGAGGCGCAGCACCTTCGGGCCCGAGCCCGATCGCCGGGCGACCCCCCGGTAGGCGTCCACGGTCTGCTGCACCATCCGCTCGACGGTGAACCCCTGTTCGGCCAAGCGCCGCCCGGCCGCACCCATCCGAGCGGCCAGCGGCTGGTCGTGTTCGAACCGGGAAATGGCCGTCGCCCAGCGTGCCGGGTCCCCGGGCACCAGCATCCCCGTCTCGCCGTCCCGGACCAACTCCGCCACCCCGCCAGCGTCGACGGCGAGCACTGGCAGCCCGGCGGCCATGGCCTCGAGGGCGGCCAGCCCGAAGGCCTCGACGGCCGGCGCCAGGAAGACGTCGGCGGCGGCGAGGTGCGGCGTCACGTCGGGCACCTGCCCGGTGAACGTGACGCGGTCGGCGATGCCGAGCCGAGCTGCTCGGCCCTCGAGCGCGGCGCGTGCGCTGCCTTCACCCACGATGGTCAGCGTCGCTGTTGTCGGGACATCGGCCATGGCGAACGCATCGAGAACGAGGCCCGTGTTCCGGTCGTGTTCCAGCCGCCCGACCGTGAGGTAGCGGGAGGACCACGGCGGTCGCTCTCGTGGTGAGGTCATGGGGATGCCGTGCGGCACCACGACCGCCTTGCCCGCCACCTGGCGAGCCACCGCATCGGACGGGGCGAGGGTGAGATGGAGGCGCCGGTCGATGATCGCCCGCCGCCAGCGGCCGACGTGCCGGCGCAATGCAGTCCGCTGCTGGTGGGCCAAGGTGACGAAGTGGCGGGTCTCCACGACCGGCCGGCCGACGATGCTTCGGGCCGCCACCGCGGCGGCGGTGGCGTGGGTGAGGTGGGTGTGAACCAAGTCGAAGGTCAGGGAGATCCGGGCCAGCTCCGCCACGGACCGGGCCAGCCCAGGCCCGGTGAGCGCCAGCCGGTGGACGGGAACGCCCCGGTCGCCGAGCGCCTGGTCGAGCCCGCCACCGCCGGGCTCACACGCTGCCTCCACGCCGATCCCGGCGGCGTGGAGACCGGCGGCGAGCTCGACGACGTGGCGCTCGGTGCCGGCCATCTTCGAAGAGGAGACGACGAGGAGCACCCTCACGTCAGCGGTTGGTCCTGATGAACTTGGCCAGCGCACCGGCGTTCCCGTTGCCCGACGGGGTGGTGGCGGAGCCGTAGTAGTAGTAGCCGTAGCCAGACCCCGTCTCGAACGACGAACGGTCGGGTGCGTTGACCACTGCGCCCAGCACCGGCGCGCCGAGCTGCACCATTCGGGCTCCCAGTTGGAGCAGCATGGTACGGCGGACCAGCTCCGGACGGACGACGACGAGCACGGCGTCGGCTACGGCGGTGAGCGCCCCGACGTCGGCCACGGGCAGCACCGGCGGGCCGTCGATCACCACCAGGTGGGTGGCCCGGAACGCGGCCACGATGGGCGCCAGCTGTGGGCTGGCCACCATCTGGGCGGGCCGCTCGGCGGAGGGCCCAGCGGGCAGGACCCACAGGTGACGGCCCACCCGCACGTCCTCCATGAGGAGGCTCATCTCCGGCGGTTTCGGCTCCTCCGTGAGCAGCGAGGTCAGCCCTGGGTCGTTCGGGCGGTTGAACAGGCGGTGCAGCTGAGGACGGCGCAGGTCGCCGTCGACGAGGAGGGTGTCGACGCCGGTCTCGGCGAAGGCTGCGGCCAGGTTGGCCGCCGTGGTCGACTTGCCCTCCGCGCCCACGGCGCTGGTCACCACCAGGACACCGAGCTCGTCGCCCACCCCGGCAGCCGCCAGGTTGGCGCGCAGGATGCGATAGGCCTCGGCGGCGTGGGACGTGGCCCCGTCGAGCACGGCGACCGGTGCTCGCTTGCGCTGGCTCCGGCTGACCATGGGCACCGTGGCGAGGACGGGTACGGCCAGGGCCGCCTCGATCTCGCTCACCTGGCGCACAGCGCTGCCGACGTGTTCTCGGGCCATGGCCAGGCCCAGCCCGGCGAGCAGGCCCACCAGCCCTCCGATCACCGCGGCGCGGAGCGGCCGGGGGGCCACGGGTTCGTCGGGTACCGACGCCGGCACCAGCACCGAGGCGTCGCGGTCGGCCCTGGCCGCCGTCAGTCCCAGCTCGTAGAGGCGAGCGCGCTGCACCGTCTGCTCGCCGGAGAGGACGCTCATCTGCTGGCTGGCCACGGCCGCCTCGTCCGCCCGGCCCGCTGCCTCGTGGGCCGCCACCTGGCGTGCCAGGCGCTCGATCTCGGTGGAGAGCTCGGCCAAGCGGTCGGAGATCGCCGCTGAGTCGACGGCCATCGCCTCGGCCGCACGTTGGTCTCGCTTATCGAGGTACGTCTCGGAGACGGCCTCGGCGATCTCCGCCGCGGTGGTCGGCGACTGGTGACGAGCGGTGATGCGCAGCACGGCGATGTCGCCAGCCTGTTCGGCCTCGACGGCGGCTTCCAGTGAGGCCACGTCGGGAGCGTCGCTGCCGTCGATCTTCTCGGCCGCTGCCTCCAGCACCGCCGGGCTCGTCACCACCCTCGCCTCGGTGGGGATGCTCACGACGCGGGAGTCGACGGTGCCCGTGCCGGAGGCGCCGAAGAGCAGTTCGGTGGAGGACTCGTAGCGCGGCTCTTGACCGCTGGCGACGCCGTAGGCCGCGCCGGCGGCCACGACGACGCAGAGCACGATGCTCAGCTTCCTGCGCCACAGGAAGTGCAGGTACTGGCTCAGCGACGCCGAGGCAGCGGGCGGC
>JAHWJQ010000018.1 GCA_019348305.1 Actinomycetota bacterium | reverse complement strand
GATCCTCCAGGAGCAGGCCTTCGACGATCTCGACGCGCCGGTGGAGCGCGTCAGCGGGGCGGAGGTCCCCGCGCCCTACGCCCGGAATCTCGAAGTGGCCGCGTTCCCCGGCGAGCAGCAGATCATGGAGGCGGTCCGCCGGACCCTGTATCGGGAGGTGGAGTAGATGCCCGCGGTGATCATGCCCAAGATGGGCGACGGCATGGAAGAAGGGGTCCTCCTCCGGTGGCTCAAGGGCGAGGGCGAGGCGGTCGCCGAGGGTGAGCCGATCGCCGAGATCGAGACCGACAAGGTCACCCTCGAGCTCGAGGCCGAGGACTCTGGCACCCTCGCCCAGCTCATAGCCTCGGAGGGCGACGAGGTCCCCGTCGGCGGCGCCATAGCCTTTATAGCCGGCGAGGGCGAGGAGGTCACCGAGCGCGGCGGCGAGAGCGTCGAGGTCGACCACGCCCCGATCGTCCACCCCGACCACCGTCCCGCCCAGCGCGTGGGCGGTGTGCAGGACGGCGTGGTGCTCGACGGCGCTACACACGGGGCGTCCCCCCTGGCGGCCCACCACGCCGGCGAGAGCGAGGTTGTCGGCCTCGGTCCCGCCGCCGGTGAAGACGACCTCGCCCGGCTCGCAGCCGAGGGCGGCGGCCACCTCCTCACGGGCGTCCTCCAGCGCCTGCTTGGCCCGCCGCGACACGGCGTGGGCGCCCGAGGGGTTGCCGAAGTGCTCGGTCAGCAACGGCAGCATCGCCGCCAGCGCCTCCGGGCGCAGAGGCGTGGTGGCGGCGTGGTCGAGGTAGGCCACCATGGGGCCAGGCTACCGGCGCGGGTTCGCCAAACCCCGGTCGTTTCAGCCGGGGGCGACGAAGCCACCGGCGTCGGCCGGTTGGGTGGTGCCGACTGATGCGCCGCCACCGATCCCGCCGGCGCTGCCCGCACCCAACGGCGGATCGCTCCACACGCTGGCGAAGCCCCCGCCGGTCGCCCGGCGCCGGCCCGCCTGTTGGTAGGCGGCGGCCACGCAAGCCAGGAACAGCTCCGGGTGCACGCCCTGCGGCGGCGCCGTGCGCAGCCGCTGCAGTAGGGGGACCGCCAGCTGGTTGGCCAGCGCGTGGCGACTGGAGAGGCTGAGCGAGGTGGCCCGCAGCAGGAACGAGCGGACCGCCGCGTAGTCGCGGTGGTCGAGGCCGGCCACGTCGAGGGAACCGACGTAGTCCTCGAGCCCCGGCGGCGCAGCGAAGGACACCGCCGTCGGCGCGCTGGCCCCGCTGCGTTCGCGCAACACCATCGTCCCCGCCACCAGGTCGCCCAAGCGCTGATTGCGCCGGGTGAGCAGCACGCTGATGATGCCGACGGCCCCGGTGAGGAGGTACTTGTCGAGCAGGCCGAGGATGGCCCGGATTGCGGCATGGCGAAAGCGGACCGGCCCGCCCTCGACGGTCACCACCCGCAGCCCCATGGCCGCCTTGCCGACGGTGCGGCCCCGCCACAGCGTCTCCAGGGCTGCCGGGTACCCGAAGATGATCAGGAAGAGCGAGACGTACAACAGGGCGGCGCCGAAGCCGCCGAAGTCCACGCCGATCTCGCTCAGCACCCCGGCGGCGATGGCGAGCACGAACAGCAGGGTGCCCAGGATGGCCAGGTCGATCATGGCGGCGAGCATCCTCGACGCCAGGCCCGCGGTCTCGAACTCGAGCACCACTGCTTCGGGGGTGACGATCCCGGAGGGCGCGGCCATCACCGATACCGTAAGCCCGTGAGCGAGAGCGAGCAGACCACAGCCGGGGGCGGGGCAGGGGCCACCGCCCTCCGGAGGAGCAGGGGGTTGGGGCCCCGTGCGGTGAGAAGACATTGACGCAGTACCTGGACCGGTTCCTGGCTACCAACCAGCCGGTGTGGGACAGGCTGGCGCAGCTGACCGGCCGGGCCAATGGTGGCGTCTCCAGGCTGTCGGCGGCCGAGATCGACGAGCTGGTGCGGCTCTACCAACGGACGTCGAGCCACCTGTCCTATGTCCGCACCTACTACGACGACCCCGCGCTCGTCGCCCGGCTCACCGGCCTCGTGGCGGCCGCCGGCTCGATCGTCTACGGCGCCCGGCCCAAATCGCTGCGGGCCCTGGGCGACTTCTTCCGCGTCACCTTCCCTGCCGCCCTGTGGCACAGCCGGTACTTCGTGGCGGTGGCCGCCGCGCTGTTCTTCGTTCCCGCCATCAGCGTGGGCGTCTGGCTGGCCAACTCCGAGCAGGCCATCGAGGCGTCTGCCCCACCGGCCCTTCGTGAGGCTTACCTGAACGAAGACTTCGAGAGCTACTACTCCTCGAAGCCGGCGACGGAGTTCGCCGCCCAGGTCACGACCAACAACATCCAGGTGGGGTTCCTGGCCTTCGCCGGGGGCGTGCTGTTGTGCGTGCCCACCGCCTTCCTGCTCGTCTTCAACGGCGGCCTGTTGGGGGTGCCGGCGGGGCTGTTCGCGGCTGCCGGCCAGAGCCCCAAGTTCTTCGGGCTCATCCTCCCCCACGGCCTGTTGGAGCTCACCGCCATCGTGATCGCCGGCGCCGCCGGCCTGCGGGTGGGGTGGTCCCTCATCGACCCCGGGGACCGGCCCCGCCGCAGCGCGCTCACCGAGGAGGGCCGGCGCTCGGTGGTGTTGGTGCTCGGGCTGGTGGCCACCTTCGCCGTCGCCGGGCTCATCGAAGGGTTCGTGACCGGGTCGTCGCTGCCCACCGTGGCCCGGGTCGGCGTCGGGGTGGTGGTGGAGGTCGCCTTCCTGCTCTACGCCTGGGTGCTGGGGCAGGAGGCCGCGGCCCGGGGCCGGACCGGCCTCCTCGGCGAAGGGGCGGCACCCGGCCTCCCCTCCCTCACAGCCGCCCCGTCGCCTTGACCTTGAGGTACGCGTCGGCCAGGGCCGGTGCCAGCTTGCCGGGAGGAGCATCCACGACGGTGGCCCCCATCCCCCGCAGCCGTCCCACGAGGCGGCGCCGTTCCTCCAGCGCGGCCACGGCGGCTGCCTTGGCGTAGGAGCCACCTGGGGAGTCCGGGGAAGAGTTGGCGGCGGCCAGCACCGCCGGGTCCTGCACGCTCGCCAGCACCACCAGGTGATCGCGCACGATGAGGGGCAGCGCCGGCACCAGGGTGTCAGCCAACGCCTGCTCGGCCAACTCGGTGAGGATCACGAGCAGGGCCCGCCGCCGGAAGCGGGCGAGGGTCTCGACGAAGGCGCCCTCGTAGTCGCTTTCCACCAGCTCCGGCTCCAGCGTGTACATGGCCTCGGTCACCCGCGTCAGCTGGGCTGGCGAATGGGAGGGCGACACCACCGCCCGCACCTCCCGGTCGAAGGCCACCAGCCCGGCACGGTCGCCCAGGCGGGTGGCCACCGCGGTGAGCATCATCACCGCGTCCATGGCGTGCTCGAGCCGCGGCACGTCGGCCACCCGGCCTGCCATCACCCGGCCGTTGTCGAGCAGCAACAACACCGTCTGGTTGCGTTCGGCGCGGTAGGTGCGCACGATGGCCTTGCCGGCGCGGGCGGTGGCGGCCCAGTCGATGCGGCGGAACTCGTCGTCGGGCCCGTACTCCCGCATCGAGTCGAACTCGGTACCGCCCCCCCGCCCCTGGGCCGAACGAAGCCCGATCTGGAGGACCCGGGCCCGGTTGATGCGCAGCTCCGCCTCGCCCCGCGAACCGAACTGCGGGTACACCCGCAGCGTCGCCGGCAGCACCCGCCGCTCCTGGCGGGCCATCAGCCCGAGCGGCCCGTCCACCCGCACCACCAGCTCACGCAACTCGAAGCGCCCGCGCCGCGCCGGGCGGATCTCGGTGCCGGCGCTGGCCCGCCCCCGGCCGGGGATGCGCAACTCGACCCGGCGCCGGCGGCCCCGAAGCGACGGCGCCAGCTCGTCGGCCAGCCACACCCGGAGCCCGCCGTCGGCGGGGTTGGCCACCGACCACTCGATGCGGGCGGGCTGATCGAGGGACACCACCGCCGGCATCTGGCGCTTCACCGCGACGGCGGCGGGCCGCACCGTCCGCGCCCAATCGACGAGCGCCGTCACCAGCAGAAGGCCGTTGACCACCACCAACCCCACGGTCGAGTCGCCGGGGAAGACCGCGACGGCGACGGACAGCCCGGCGGCCACGGCCGCCAGGCGGCCGGTGGGCACGGGCAGCCGGTCCGACGGCCGGCGGCGACCAGGCCCACCCGCCGCTGGTGGCGCCGCAGCCAAAGGGGCGGCAGCGGTGGCGGTCACCGGGGGACGGGGACGGTGGCGAGGACCCCGTCGAGCACGCCGTCGGCAGTGGCGCCCTCGAGCTCGACCTCGGGCCGCAGCTGCAGGCGGTGGCGCATGCTGGCCTTGGCCACCGCCTTCACCTCGTCGGGGGTGACGAACTCCCGCCCCGCCAGCCACGACCACGCCTTGGCCGCGTGCAGCAGCGCCACGGCGCCCCGGGGCGACACCCCGAGCGAGACAGACGGCGAGGTTCTGGTGGCCCGGGCCAGCGCCACGATGTAAGCCTGGACGGCCGGCTCGCACCGCACCGCTTCCACCTCACGGCGCGCCGCCGCCAGATCCGCCGGCCCGGCCACGGGCCGCACGCCGGCGCCGACCACGTCGTGGGGGTCGAGCCCCTCGTCGTGGCGGGCCAGCACCGCCTGCTCCTGCTCGGCCGTGGGGTAGGGGACGAGGAGCTTGAACAGGAACCGGTCGAGCTGGGCCTCGGGCAGCGGGTAGGTGCCCTCGTACTCGACGGGGTTCTGGGTGGCCACCACCAGGAAGGGTTCGGGCAGAGGCCGGCGCTGTCCCTCGATCGTGACCTGGCGCTCCTCCATGGCCTCGAGCAGCGCGGCCTGGGTCTTGGGCGGGGTCCGGTTGATCTCGTCGGCCAGCAGCAGGTTGCAGAACACCGGGCCCTGGCGGAACGTGAAGCCGCTTCCCCTCTGTTCGAAGATGGCCTGGCCGATGACGTCGGAGGGCATGAGGTCAGGCGTGAACTGGACCCGCTTGAACTCGAGGTCCAAGGCTGCCGCGACGGCCTTGACGAGGAGGGTCTTGGCCACCCCCGGCACCCCCTCGAGCAGGACGTGCCCCCGCACCAGCAGGGCGGCCACCAGGCCGGAAAGCGCGCCGTCCTGACCGACGACCACCTTGGCCACCTCCTCGCGCAGAGCCAGCACTGCTTCACGCGGTGGTGGGGCGGTGACGACCGCTCGGGACCGGCGCCTGGGAGGGGCGAGATCGGAACCGGCGTCATCGGGCATGAGTGACCTCTTTTCGTAGCGATTCCACCAACTGCGCCAGCCGGACCAGGCTGGCGTCGTCGGGGACCGGCGTGGGCGCCAGGGCGTCGGCCACCTGCATGGCCGGAACCGCGGCTCGCTGCGCCGCCGCGTCGCCCATGACCCGGGGAGGAGCGTCGATGGGCAGGCCCAGCAACTCGCTCAGGCTACGCCGCAACTGCGCCCGGAGCATGGCGGCGGCTTGGTCCCGGCGGCGGGCCTGCTGCAACAGGTTCCCCACCGCCCCCACCAGCTCCGAGCCGGCGAGCTGCACCGGCTGGGGCTCGAGGACCGGGCTGCCAAGCCGGCGGGCCCGCCAGAGCGCGAAGAGCCCGAAGGCCACGAGCAGCTGCCACAGCGCGTCCTTCACCCGCCGGGAGACGAGGTCGGAGAGGCTTTCGCGGCCCGAGCCCGGGGCTGAGGGCTCCAACACCACCACCCGTTCGTCTGCCCGCGCTGCCATGAGGCTCACTGCCAATACGGCGTTGTCGCCCTCGTCTAGTTGGCGGTTGACGAAGGGACCGCCACCGCCGAGCGACACCACCACCCCCCGGCCCACGTCCCGGGCGACGAGGTACGCGCCGTCGGCGACCGGGAAGCAGCCGGTGGTCCCCCCGGCCACCCGTAGCGGTACCGCCCCCGGCACCTCGATGCTGCCCACCTTCGCCAGTGCCGGCAGCGAACACCTCGGTGCCAGGAGGTCCCCGGCCTCGCCGGCTTCGTCTTCGCTGAACAGCCCCGCGTCGCCGGGTGCCAGCGCGGGGGCGAACTCCGACATCGGGTCGGTCACCACCAGGGTGCCCCCGCCCTCCACCCATCGCCGCAGGCGCCGGCTCGGAGTGTCGGCCAGACGGTCCACGAGCAACACAGCAGTGGTGTCGCGGGCCGTCACCTCCCCGGCAAGGCCGACCTCGGCCCCGAAGCGTTCGAGCAGCAGCACCAACCCCCGAGCGCCGAGGGGACCGGTCGAGCGGGGATCGAGCGGTTCGCCGTCAGTGCGACGCCCGCCGGTGACCAGGCCGAGCACCACGACGGCCAGGCCCAGAGCCACCAACGGCAGGGCCCGGGAAAAGCCGGACTTGGCGCCCGCCGGGGCAGCGGGCGCCGGCGCGGTCACCGGTCCACGCTTTCGAGGACGCGCTCGGCCAGCTCCCGGAAGGCGGTGGCCTCCTCGGCCCCGGTCGGGGCGTTGCCGTACCAGGCCCGCTCGAAGAGGGTGGTGGCCCCGGTGAAGGCCGGTGCCGCTGCAGGCGCAACCTGGTCGACGGCGGCGCGGTACTCGCCGGCGGTGCGGCCGGCCACCTCGTCGACGACGCCTTGGCGGGCCAGGCGGGCGATCAGCGCCCGGTAGCGGCAACGCACGGCCCCCCTCCACTCGCCTCGGGCCTCGAAGGCGGCGGCCTCGGCGTCCCAGTCGGCCGCCGGCCGGCGCCGCTGCACCACCGCCTGCTCCTCGGCCGAGCCGCCCCGGCGGCGACGGTCGAGCTGGAGCCCGCGCAGGACCAGGTACGCCGCCGCGCCGAGGGCGGCCACCAGCACCACCCACGCCAAAAAGGCGGGCGGCCCGCCCCCGACCAGGGTGCCGAACACCTCGCCCAGCCACTCGGCCAGCTTTTCCTGCAGCCGCTGGTACAGCGACTTGGACGGCTCCCGGAACTCGGGTCTCGACAGGATCTCGCGGGCGGCGTCGCGGATCTCCTCGGCCGACGCTACCGGTGGAGGCAGCCCCTCCTGGGCGGCGTACGCGGCGCCGGCCCTACCGGGCGACACTGCGCTCTAGGTCGCCCGCCATCATCTGCAGGTCCAGCCCCTCGTGACGGATGCGACCGTCGAAATAGACGAGCGTCGCCACGATGGCGACGATGGGCGTGGTGATCAAGGCGGACACGATCCCGGACACAGCGAGCACCACCCAGGCGAAGGGCCCACCGACGACGGTGACGATGATGGCCGGCACGCCGCCCAGCAGGTTCTCCAGGACGGTGGCGATCAGCCAGGCCAGGACGACGATCCCGAGCACCGGCCAGAACCGCGGCCGCAGCAGGCGCCAGGAGCGACGCATGGCCTGGACGGGACCGAGCCCTTCGAGCACGACTGCCGGCGTCACCGCGGTGAAGAGGGCGAAGGGCACGATGATGCCGACGCAGGCGGCCAGCAGCCCCAGCACATGGGCCACCCCGACCAGGAAGGTGGCGGCGAGCAACGGCAGGAACCGCCGCAGCGTCGCCCGCAGGGCGGCCCCGGCGGTGGTGGGCTGGCCGAGGTAGGAGGCGGCTACCACCCAGCTCACCGCGCCGGCGATGAGCGGTCGGGTGAGCAGCCCGAGCAGGCCGGCGACGGCCGACCCCACGACGCTGGCGATGTCCATCGTCTCGGCGCTCTCGGCCACGGTGGGGTCGTCGAGGATGTCGAGCAGCCCCGGCGAGAACTGCTCGCGCAGCAAGAAGGCCGCCAGGAACTGCAGGGGGATGACGAAGGCCCCCACGACGATCAGGATCGTGCGGGCGTTGGCCTTGAACAGCTTGAAGGCACCGTCGAGCACGTCGCCCACCCCCATGGGGTGCAGCGGGAGCGGTCCTGTCCGGGCATCTCCCGCCTTGAGCAGCGCCGGAAGGCCTGTCGGCGCGCCCCAAGGTGGCGGCGGCTGGCCCCACCCCGGGGGCGGCTGATCCCACCCGGGTGGGGGCGGCGGGGGCAGCGCCACCGCCGCAGCGGACTCCCCCGACGGAGCCGACTCCTGGGACGGGCCGGGCTGGGGGGGCGGAGGGCGCCAGTCCGGTCCCGGTGGGGACGGCGGAGGCGGGGCGGCCCACCCGGGCGGCGGTGGCGGCGCCCAAGCCCCGGGTGGCGGTGGGGACGGTGCGGGCGGCGTGGCGGCCGGCCCGTCGTCGGTGCGAGGCGATTCGTCGAGCGGTGCCCACGACCGCGACGGTCCGCGCTCGTCGTCAGGTTCTCGGGCCACGCCGCCCATTCTGACCGCCTGCGCCGGTGCTCACCGGCGAGAATCGATGACCCGGGCGTCACCGGTCGCTTGTAGGCGCTTTCTGAGGGTCTGGCGGTCGAGGACCACGAACTGGGTCACCGAAAGCTGGCGGTCGAGTTGGCGCAGCAGGCGACCCGGGTGGCCGTCGACGTCGGGCGTGAGGAACACGATCAGCTCCTCCGCGCCCTGGTGCGTCCGCAGCTCGGCCTGCCACAGGGCCACCTGTGGGTGCTCGTCGAGCACCCGGGCGAACGGAGGCAGGCTCAGCACGACGCGCAGCCTGGGCGACGTCCTGCCGCAGAACACACAGGGGCTCTCCTCGAGCGACCCGTACACCCCGGTCAGAAGCCGAAGCACCACCGTGCCCTTCCATCCGATCGGCGTCCACACCACCTCGCCGTCGGCTCCGGGTGGTACCGGGGTCCCCGACAGCGGGTCGACGAGCTCCAGCACCTCAGACGCCGGCCAGGTGTGCACGTCGATGCCCTCGCGACACTCGCTCCACAGCGCCCTCACCCCCGGAGGTGCCCAGGCGGCGACGACGGCCACCGAGCCGCTGGGCCCGCCGGCGATCTCGGACAGCCGGGCGCGACGGGCAGGGTCGAGAGGCTGACCGACCACGATCAGCGTGTGGAGCGCGGCGAAGGAGAGACCAGCGTCGTGGCCCCCTTCGAGAAGGCGAACCAGATCGCCCTCACTACCGGCGAGCACGCTCGGGCGAAGCCGCGCCACCTCGTCGGCGGCCACGTCGGGGGCCAGGAAGAGGGCGGGGACGCCGGCCCGCCGGGCACCGAGGTGCAGCTGCCAGAAGGCAAGCGAGGGCCCCGGCGGGTAGAGGCTCACCAGCACGTCGTCAGAGGCCACGCCGGCCATCTCCAACGTGCAACGGCCGATCTCACTCAACCGGTCGAGGTCTTCGGCGGAGTAGCCGATGGGGATGGTGTCGGAGTGCCAGTGCACCGGCTTGTAGCGCGGATCCAGGACCTTTCGGTTGAAGGCGCCCGTACGCCGGCGCAGGCGGGCCCACCACCAGCGCAGCCGCAGGTCCCGCTCCGGGCTCCTCGACAGCGACTCCAGCGTCGGCCGCAGGATCAGCCGGGCCGGATCGGTGACGTCTTCGAGGCGGGTCAACGGCAGGGCGGCGAGGACCTCGGTGGCTTTGCTCGCCCGACGGGCCAGCTCCTCGCCGTACATGCCGGAATGCGGCGAGACGTGGTTGCGCAGGTAGCGCCCGAGCGCGCGCTCCTGCCCTTCGCGCAGGCCAGAGGCGCGCTCGAACTGACTCATCACCGGCACCGAAGGTAGCCGGGACCGGGGGCGTCGGAAGAAAGGCCGAACTCCCCGAGATTGAATACGGTTGGGGCGTGGCAGCCCCTGTAGCGCTTCCCGGATGAGCCAACTCCGACTCGACCCGCTCACCGGCCGGTGGATCGTGATCAGCTCCGACCGCGCCGACCGTCCCGCCCCCTTCGCGCCGCGACTTCCGTCGGCCCAGGAAGACCCCACCCGCTGCCCGTTCTGCCTGGGCAACGAGGAGGCGACCCCGCCGGCGCTGGAGACCTACGGCCCCGGAGGTGCCTGGCAGGTGCGGGTCGTACCGAACCTCTACCCGGCCTTCTCCGGCACCGAGGCGATGGCGGTACGCAACGCCGGCCCCGTGTTCATCGAGGCGCCGGCGAGTGGGATCCACGAAGTGGTGGTGTTCTCACCCGAACACGAGCTCAGCTGGGCCGACTTCGAAGACGACCAGGCCCAGCTGTTGATGTCAGCGGTGCGCGATCGCATCGCGGAGCACGCGGCGGTGCCCGGCATCCGCTACAGCCAGTTCATCACCAACTTTGGCCGCGAGGCCGGGGCGTCGCTCGACCACCCGCACGGCCAGCTGCTGGGCATCCCGTTCGTCCCCGCTGAGCTCATGGCCGAGCAGGCCGGCTTCAGTCGCTTCGCCGGCGCCTGCCTGCTGTGCACGGTCCTCGACGCCGAGGAGGAGGCCGGGCACCGGGTCGTGGCCGCCGACGAGCGGGTGCTCGTGGTCTGTCCGTACTGGAGCGGAACCCCCTATGAGATGTTGGTGATCCCCCGCGACCACGAGCCCCTGGCCCACCGGGCGCAGGCCCCCGACCTCGCAGCCGTCGCCCGGGCCGTGCGCGATGCACTCGCCCGCCTGCGCCGCACGGTGGGCAACGTCGCCTACAACGTGGTGCTGCACTACTCGCCGTTCCGTTCTGCCGAGGACTTCCACTGGCATGTGCACCTGCTGCCCAAGGTCACCACCCGAGCCGGCTTCGAGCTCGGCACCGGCGTGTTCATCAACATCGTGCCGCCGGAGTTCGCGGCAGCCGAACTGCGGGCTGCGTTAGCCACCAGCGGGTGAGCCGCATCCGGGTGTCGGTCCTCATCCACGCCTCCCCACGGCGGGTATGGTCGGCGGTCGAGGACATCGCCTCCCACGTCGAGTGGATGCAGGACGCCGCCGCCATCCGCTTCACGTCACCGCGACGCTCCGGCGTCGGCACCACCTTCGAGTGCCTGACCCGGGTGGGCCCTTTCCGTCTCACCGACAAGATGGTGGTGACGGAGTGGAAGCCGCGACGGGTGATGGGCATTCGCCACACCGGGCTGGTAACCGGCACCGGCCGCTTCACGCTGCGCCGCCAGCTGCGCGGCGGTACCCGCTTCACTTGGGAGGAACGCCTCGACTTCCCCTGGTGGATGGGCGGCCCCCTCGGCGGCGGGGTCGGCAGCGTGGTGTTGCGACGCATCTGGCGGCACAACCTGGCCAACCTCAGGCGCCGCGTCGAAGCGACCCCCTGAGCGGTTCGGGGGAACGCAAAAGACGGGAGAGCTCAGGTGGCCACGCCGAGGGCCTCCGCCAGCCGGCGCAGCTCGGCGCCGGCAACGCCAGCCATCGTCGCCTCCCACACGACCTCCTGGGGCCGGCAGAGGTCGGGTTCCAACCCGAGCTGGCGGGCGAGGTCGAGCACCCCCAGCGCCTGGTTCACCCCCTGAGGATCCACTACCGCCCGTTCGACGGCCCCCAGGAACAACCGGTCGAAGGTCGCCTTGGCCTGGGGCGCCTGGAGCGCCACACCGCTGGCCTCTGCCTCGGCGGCCACCGCCAGGGCGCCCTCGTAGTCACCCGGGTCGAGGGAGCCGCGGTGGGCCGCCACCTCCTCCTCCAGCCTGCGGGCCAGGGCCAGCTCGGCCGGCGCCCGCAGCTCGGGGGGGAGCTGGTAGCCGGCAGCGGCCAGGGTGGCGAGCATGGGCCGGTGGTCGGAGAACAGCCGGCCGTAGGCGCCGGCCAAGCGGTCGGCGAGGTCGTGGGCCGCTCCCTGCAGGAACTGCTCGGCCGCATCGGGCAGGGCCGAGTGGAGGCCGAACTCGCGGGGGCCGAAGCCGTCGCTCACCAACCGTAGGAGCGTCGTGACCGGCGCGCCCTCGGCGAACGACTGCTGCAGCCAGGCCAGCACGGCGCGGTCCTGCTCGTCGTTGGCCCGGCGGGTCGCGCCGAGCACCTCGAGCCCCCCCAGGTGCAGCGCGGCATAGACGTGGCTGCTGCGGCGGCCGGTCCGGCGGTGGGTGAGGGACAACTGTCCCCAACAGAGGCTGACGGCGCCCCGGTGGCGGACTCCGTGGTCGGCCACCTCGACGTCGTAGACGGCGACGCGGCCCGGCGGTTTTCGGCCCTCCAGCAACTCGATGAGGGCCAGGTGGGCCACAACGCGCTCGCCGTCGACCCGGGCCGGCACCACGTGACGGGCCCAGACGTCGCGGCCGTCGCCCTCGCCGGCCACGTTGCTGCGGGCCTCGCCGAGCACGTCCAGGAACTCCGACAGCGGCGGCTCCTCGCCGATCTCGGCCAGGCAGTCCATGGCCCGGGCCGCGTAGCGCAGCACCTGCACCGCCTCCAGCCCGGCCAGGTCGTCGAAGAACCAGCCACAGGAGGTGTACATGGCCAGTGAATGCCGTTGCGCCTCGAGCAGGGTGAGCGCGACCACCGGGTCGTCGGCGGTGACGTGGCGGGAGGCGAACGCCTCCGGCGTCTCGGCTCCGAGCAGGACCTGGACGTAGTCGTCCCTGGCCACCCACGGGTCCGCCATCACCTCCGCACCTCGGCGCTCGAACACCTCGTCGACGGCTTCCCGCACGACATCGAGAGCGGCGCGCAGCGGCCTCCGCCAGCGCTGGTTCCAGCCGGGTTGGCTCCCCGTCGAACAGCCACAGTCCTGTTTCCACCGGCCCACGCCGTGGGCACAGGACCAGGCGCTTTCGACCACCTCCACCGGCTCGCCCGGCGGGTTGTCGCGCAAGAAGCCGGCCACGTTGGTCACCTCGATCCCCCGCTTGGGGGCCTCGACGGCCAGCGCATAGGCGATCAGGCGGTCTCCCCAGTGGTGGTGGTGGCCGAAGGTCTCGCCGTCGGCAGCCACCGTGACGAGCCCACCGCCGGCTCCCGCTTGTTGTACCCGGTCGAGCAAGGTCTGGCTGGTCAGGCTCTTGAGCTCGAAGGCGACGGCATGGGACAGGCCGCCGTCGTAGAAGACGAGGTCGACCCCCCGTCCCGGCTGCTCCGGGTGGAACCACCGGTAGGGCCGGTGCACGTCGATGGGCCCGGCCGCCTGGGTCGGCGCCAGGATGGTGAAGCCGACTCCCTCCTCGGCCAGCACCCGCAGCACTTCGTCGTTGACCGCCGTCTCCGGCAGCCACATGCCCTCGGCCCGACGGCCGAACCGGTGGGAGAACTCGGCCAGCCCCCAGCGCACCTGGGTGCGCACGTCGCGCTCGGTGGCCAGGGGGAGGATCACGTGGAAGTAGGTCTGGGCGATGGCGCCGCCACCCCGGCGGTCGGCGTCGAGCACCCGCCGGTAGGCCTCGGGCTCGTGGTCGTCGAGCCACGACAGCAGTGTGGGACCGAAGTCGAAGGAGAGGTGCTCGTAGTTGTTGACGATGGCCACGACGAGGCCGCGCTCGTCGAGCACCCGGGCGAAGGAGTTGGGCCGGTAGCACTCGAGGGCGATGCGCTCGTTCCAGTCGTGGAACGGGGCCGCCGATGGCTCCCGCGGCACCTCCTCGGTCCAGGGGTTCTCGCGTGGGGGTTGGTAGAAGTGGCCGTGGACGGCCAGGGCCAGGGGCAGCTCGGCCTCCGTCAGTCCTCGGGCACCAGCCACAGCACCGAGAGGGGGGGCAGGACGACGGTGGCCGAGTGCGGCAGGCCGTGCCATGACCCCTCGGCGGCCTCGACCGCCCCTGCGTTGCCGACGTCGCTGCCACCGAAGACGCTGGCATCGGTGTTGAGGGCCTCGCGCCACCTCCCGGCGCGCGGCAGGCCCACCCGGTACCCCTGCCTGGTCACCGGAGCGAGGTTGGCGATGCAGGCCAGCATCGTGTCTCCGTCGGAGCCGAGGCGAAGGAAGGACAAGACGTTGGAGTCGACGTCGCTGGCGTCGATCCAGCGGAAGCCGTCAGGGCTGAAGTCCCTCTCCCACAGCGCCGGCCTGTCGCGGTATTCGCGGTTGAGGGCGCGGACGAGGTCCTGCACGCCGCGGTGCTCGGGGAACTCCAACAGATGCCAGTCGAGGCTGGTGTTGTGGTTCCACTCGGTCGACTGGGCCAGCTCGCCCCCCATGAACAGCAACTGCTTGCCCGGGTGGGCCCACATCCAGGCCAGCAGCGCCCGCAGGTTGGCCGACTTCTGCCAGCGGTCGCCGGGCATCTTGTTGAGCAGCGACCCCTTGCCGTGCACGACCTCGTCGTGGGAGAGCGGCAGCACGAAGTTCTCACTGAAGGCATAGAGGAGGCCGAAGGTGAGCTGGTTGTGGTGGTAGCGGCGGTAGACGGGCTCCTTGGAGAAGTAGTCGAGCGTGTCGTGCATCCAGCCCATGTTCCACTTGAACCCGAAGCCCAGCCCGCCCAAGTACACCGGGCGGCTCACGCCGGGCCACGCCGTCGACTCCTCGGCGACCATCATGGCGCCCGGGTGCTCGGCGTAGACCACCTCGTTCAGCTCCCGCAGGAAGTCCACCGCTTCGAGGTTCTCCCGGCCACCGTGCTCGTTGGGGATCCACTCCCCCTCCTTGCGCGAGTAGTCGAGATAGAGCATCGAGGCCACCGCATCCACCCGCAGCCCGTCGATGTGGAACTCCTCCATCCAGTACAAGGCGTTGGAGATGAGGAAGTTGCGCACCTCGTTGCGGGCGAAGTTGAACACGAGGGTGCCCCAGTCCGGGTGCTCCCCCTTGCGCGGGTCCTCGTGCTCGTACAGCGCGGTGCCGTCGAAGCGAGCCAACGCCCAGTCGTCTTTGGGGAAGTGGGCGGGCACCCAGTCGACGATCACGCCGATCCCCCGCTGGTGCAGGGCGTCGACGAGGAACCGGAAGTCGTCCGGCGTCCCGAAGCGGGCCGTTGGGGCGTAGTACGACGTGACCTGGTAGCCCCACGAGCCGCCGAAGGGGTGTTCGGCCACCGGGAGCATCTCCACGTGGGTGAAGCCGAGGTCGGCCACGTACTCGGGCAGCTGTTCGGCCATCTCCCGGTAGGTGAGCGGGCGGTCGCCTTCGTCGGGGCGTCGCCGCCACGACTCGAGGTGGAGCTCGTACACGGCCATGGGCTGGTGGAGCCAGTCCGTCTCGTCCCGGCGGGCCACCCATTCCTCGTCGCGCCAGGTGTAGGAGCTGGCCGACACGACACTGGCCGTGCCAGGAGGGCACTCGGTGGCAAAGGCCATGGGGTCGGCCTTGACGGTGACATGGCCGGCCGGGGTGAGGATCTCGAACTTGTAGCGGGCCCCCGGCTCCACCCCGGGGATGAAGAGCTCCCAGACGCCTGATCCCCCGAGCGTGCGCATCGGATGCAAGCGCCCGTCCCACAGGTTCCAGTCGCCCACGACGCGGACGCTGCGGGCGTTGGGCGCCCACACGGCGAAGGCGGTACCGGCCGAGCCTTCGTGCACACGGTTGTTGGCGCCGAGCTGGTTCCAGAGGTCGTGGTGGCGACCCTCGCCCACCAGGTGCAGGTCGATCTCGCCCAGCGTCGGCCAGAAGCGATAGGGGTCGCCGAAGGCCACCGTGTCTCCCGAGGGGTAGGTGGCCTCCAGCTCGTACCCCTCCGCCGCCGCCTCGTCGACCTCGGCCTCGAAGACGCCGGCGTCGCGCACCCTGGTCATCTCCACCACCCGGCCGTCGCCGAGGAGCACCCGCATGGCGGAGGCCTCGGGCCGGTAGGCCCGAACGATGGAGGTGCGGTCGAGCTTGTGCAGCCCGAGGACCTGGTGGGGGTCGGAGTGCTCGCCCCGCACCAGCCGGTCGATCTGTTCTTGGGACGGGTCGACGTGTCCCGTCGCCGCGGTCTCTGTCGTCTTGGCCATCAGTCCTCCAACCCCGAAACCAGCCGGCTGATGGCGGCTTCGGGGATCTCCACCCAGTCGGGGCGGTGAGCCAGCTCGTAGCCCAGCTCGTAGATCGCCTTGTCCAGCTCCCATGCCGCCAGCGCCGCCACCACGTCCTCGCTGTCCCCCCCCAGCAGACCGGCCACGCCTTCGGTTGCCAGGTAGCCGTCGAGGAAGGAGCGGCGGTTGCGCTCCGCCCACGCCCTCGCCTGTCGCAGGTGCGCCGGCCGCTCCTCCTCGGGACGCTCGCGCAGCGCCACGGCGCTGGCGTAGTCGAACGACCTGATCATGCCGGCGACGTCCTTGAGGGGGGACGACGGCTGCCGGCGCTCCTCGAGCGGCCGGGCCGGCTCGCCCTCGAAGTCGAGCACGAACCAGCCGGTGTCGGTCCTGAGCACCTGGCCGAGGTGGTAGTCGCCGTGCACTCGGATGGCGGGCGGGTCGGGCACCGCCCGCACCTGAGCCAGCATCTTGCGGGCCTGCGGCTCCCACTCCCGCCCGGCACCCACCCGGTCCAACTGGTGCTCCATCACCGCGAGCCACGCTTCCGGGTCACCGGCCTGGCTTTCGAACGCCCCCGCCAGTGCCACGTGCATTCGGCCCGTCACGTTCCCCAGCCGCTTGGCCTCCGCCCCGAAGTCGCCGCCGCACTCAGACGGGTCTTCGCAGTCGCCGGCGTAGAGATCGCGCAGCGAAGTGAGGGCCAGCAACCAGCCGTCGGTCCCACCGCCCAGGAAGGGCTGCACCACCCCGAGGAAGGCGCCGGCCCGCTCCCAGGCGGCGATGGGGGCGGCGACGTGCGGGAACCCGGCCTCGCCCAGCGCGGTGGTCACCTCGATGTCGGGGTTGGGGCCCTCGTGGATCCGGCGGAACACCTTGAGCACGAGGCGCTCGTCGAAGACGACGGAGCTGTTGGACTGCTCGCCGCCCATCGGCCGCACTCGGGAGACCTCCTCGTCGGGCGCCAAACGGTGCAGGACGTCCTTGGCCAGCTCGGGGTCCAACAGGGCGTCGTAGTAGAGCTGACCTCCGGCTGGGCCCACCACGGCGCTGTCGTTTCCGTGCACGGACTCGGGCGTGGTGTGGTCGGCCCGGCCGATCAGCAGCTGGTAACGAGCACCGTCGGCCTCGACCAGGAGCCAGTGCAGGCGTTCGCCCATCCGGTCGTGTTCGACGACCTCCACCTTCTCGGGCTCGGAGCCGGCAAACCACCGTTGGCGGGCCAGGTGACCCGGGAGCAGGTCCGCCAGGCCATCGATCACTGCTGCTCCACCAGCTGGAACCAGTAGAAGGCATAGGGGCCGAGGGTCACGAAGTAGGGCAGGTCGCCCACCTTGGGGAACGGCACCCGGCCCAGGAGCTCGATGGGCGTGCGGCCCGCCAAGTGCTGCAAGGGCAGCTCGGCGGGTTGGGCGAAGCGGCTGAGGTTGTTGACGCAGAGGACGACGTCGTCGTCCTGCTGGCGGACGTAGGCCAGCACCGACGGGTTGTCGACGTTGACCACCTCGAAGCTGCCGGTGCCGAACAACGCATGCTGCTTTCGGACCTCGATCATCCGCCGCATCCAGTGGATCATCGAGCTGGCGTCGCGCAGCTCAGCCTCGCTCGCGCCGAGCCCGCGTAGGTGATCGGTCAGCTTGGTCCAGGACGCCGGGGCGTAGCCGGGGGCGAACCGGGGGTCGTCGATCAGGTCGGTGCCGAGCCGCTCGAGCAGGTGCCCGGCGGCCCACGAGTCGGGGTAGGCGCCGGTGAAGAACTCCTGGGCGTGCCGGTTCAGCTCGAGCTGCCGGTCGCGGCTCGCGGCGGCGGGCTGCCACAGTCGGGTCTGCCCGGGGCTCTGCGCCGGGTCGGGTTCCTGCGGAAGCCACGGCACGTCATCGGGCTCGGGGTCGCCG
>JAHWJQ010000189.1 GCA_019348305.1 Actinomycetota bacterium | reverse complement strand
CGGGTCGTCGTGCTGGGTATGGCCGAAGGCGTCTTCCCGCCCCGCCGGCTGGACGACTCGCTGCTTCCCGATGCCGAGCGGGCGTCTGCCGGCGGGGCCCTCCAGCTGCGGGCCCAGCGAGTCCATGACGACCGCCGCCACCTCCTTGCCGCGATGGCATCGGCCGACGAGGCCGTGCTGTGCCAGCCACGGGGCGACCTCCGGCGCTCCCGTGAGCGCCCGGCCTCCCGCTGGTTGGTGGCCGATGCCGCCCGCCTCTCGGGCGTGCCTGGTCTGCGCTCCGGCGACCTCGCCCAGCATGCCGGTGCGGCGTGGCTCGATCACGTGCCGTCGTTCGAGGGAGGCCTCGTTCGCCTGCCCTCCCCGGCGTCGGAGCAGGAACTGCGGCTCGCCGCCATCGCCCGCCGCCTGCACGACCATCCCGCCGTCACCGCTGACGGCCCGCTCGTCGCCGCGCTGGAGGTCGTCCAGGCCCGCCGTAGCCACCACTTCACCCGCTTCGACGGCAACCTGGCCACCGTCGCCTCCGAGTTGGGACGACCTCCGAGGGCGTCGGCCACCCGGCTGCAGACCTGGGCCGCCTGCCCACACCGGTACCTGCTGCAGTACGTGCTCGGCGTGCAGCCGATCGAGGAGCCCGAGCGGCTGCTCATGATCAGCCCCCTCGACAAGGGCAGCTTGATCCACGAGATCCTCGACGAGTTCGTCGGCACGGCCATCGACTCCGGGCACCCGCTCGATTGCTGGACACCGGCCGACCAGGCCCGGCTCACGCTCGTGGCCGAGGCGCACTTCGCCCGCTATGAAGCCGACGGCCGCACCGGGCGCCGACTCTTCTGGCGCCGGGACCGTGCGCACATCCTCGCCGACCTCGACCGGTTCCTCGAGAAGGACTCCGAGCGCCTGGCCCAGGGCCACCGCCCGCTGGGGACCGAGCATCCCTTCGCCGACGTGCCGGTGACGCTGCCCAGCGGCCACGTGCTGCTCGTCGGTGGCAAGGTCGACCGCATCGACCGTCGGCCGGACGGTTCACTGGCCGTCCTCGACTACAAGACGGGCAGGGACAACTATCAGGGCCTCTCGGAGCAGAACCCGCACGGCGGGGGCCGGTGGCTCCAGCTCTACCTCTACGCCGTCGCCACCGAGGCCGCCTTCTCGACCGACCTTCCCGTGTGGTCGGCCTATTGGTTCAACACCAGCAAGGGCGGGTTCAAACAGCGCGGCTACGTCGTGAGCCCCGAGGTCGCTGCCGAGGTGTCGGCAGCCATCGACACCATCGTCGAAGGCATCGCTGCGGGGCTCTTCCCCGCCCACCCGGCGGTGCCGTCCAGCTGGGTCGGCCATGTCGACTGCTGGTACTGCACGCCTGACGGCCTCAGCGCTGCCGACCGCCGCCGCGAGTGGGAGCGCAAGCGGCTCGACCCGGTGCTGGCCGACTATGTCGGGCTGGCCGATCCGGAGGCGCTCGATGCCGACGTCTGACGACGAAGCCCGCCGGGCCGTCGCCGACGACCTCGACCGCACCCTGTTCCTCGAGGCCGGAGCCGGTTCGGGCAAGACGTCGTGCCTCGTCACCCGGTTCGTGGCCCTGGTCGAGTCGGGGATCCCCGCTGATCACATCGCGGCGATCACGTTCACCGAGAAGGCCGCCGGCGAGCTCCTCGATCGCATCAGGGGCGAGCTCGAGGAACGCGCTCGTGCCGGGAGCACCGCCTGCGGTCAGGCCCTGGTCGTGCTCGACCGGGCGGCCATCGGCACCCTCCATTCGTTCGCCCAGCGGATCCTGAACGAGCATCCCGTCGAGGCCGGCCTCCCCCCGCGCATCCACGTGCTCGACGAGATCGCTTCCCAGGTGGCGTTCGAGGCCAGGTGGGAGGCGTACATCGACGAACTGCTGGAGGACCCGGCCAAGGAGCAGCCGCTTCGTCTCCTGCTCGCCAGCGGCGCCGAGCTGAAGCACCTGCACGACGTCGCCGCCGCGTTCAACGCCAACTGGGACCTCGTGGAGGACCGGGCCAGCTGGCGACCACCGGACGCACCGCCGCTCGACGTCGACGCCATCCTCACCCAGCTGGAGGCGGTCCTTGCCCTCGCCGATCACTGCACCGACCACGACGACAAGCTCCTGGGCCACCTCCACGGCCCGGTGACCGACCTCGCCCGCCGGCTCGAGGACGCCATCGACGACGACACCCGGCTCGCGCTGCTGCAGGAGAAGCTCTCCTACGGCTACGGCCGCCAGGCAAACTGGTCGAGCGTCGGCATCCACGTGGTGAAGGGCCTGCTCGCCGGCCTCGACGCCGACTGCGAGCTGCTTCGCCAAGCGGTGCAGGAGGGCGTACTCCAGGTCCTTGCCTCGTCCCTGGCTGGCTTCACCGTCCGCAGCGCCCACGCCCGCCGGCGGGCGGGCGAGCTGGAGTTCCACGATCTCCTGGTGCTGGCCCGCGCCGTGCTGCGCGACCGCGAGCAGGGCCCGGCCGTGCGGGCCGCCCTCGCCCAGCGCTACCAGCGCTTGCTGCTCGACGAGTTCCAGGACACCGACCCCATCCAGATCGAGCTCGCCGCACTGATCGGCTCCGACGACCCGGCCGCCAGCGGCTGCCACTGGTCGCAGATCGACATCGAGCCGGGCCGGCTCTTCTTCGTGGGCGACCCCAAGCAGTCGATCTACCGGTTCCGCCGAGCCGACATCGGCATGTTCCTGACCGCCCGGGACCAGCTCGTCGGCACCAGCGAGCCGCTCACCAAGAACTTCCGCACCGGTCAGCGGATCGTGGACTGGGTCAACCACACCTTCGATCAGCTCATCACCGAGGTCCCTGACTCGCAGCCGGCCTACCTGCCCCTCGAAGGGGAGCGTCCGTCGCCCGAGGTCGGGCCGCCAGTCGCATTCGTCGGGACGGTGCACCACCCCAAGGCGTCAGCTGACCAGGTACGCGAGGCCGAGGCCCGGGACGTGGTGGCGGCCATCGGTATCGCCATGAACGACCAGTGGTCGATCGGGACGCGTCAGGACGACGGGACCGAGCGCTGGTGCCCCCCGAAGTGGTCCGACATCGCCATCCTGTTACCCGCCCGCACATCGCTTCCGTTTTTGGAGCAGGCGCTCGAGGCGGCGGCGGTGCCGTACCGGGCGGAAACGTCCTCGCTGGTCTACGGCACCGGCGAGGTTGGGGACCTCCTCATGATCGCCCGGCCCGTCGAGGGCCCCCACCGACTCGCTGGCGGTGGTCGCCGCCCTGCGCACCGCCGCCTTCGGGTGCGGCGACGACGACCTCTACGTTTGGCGACAGGTGCACGGAGGTCGGTGGGGCCACCAGCGCCCGGCGCCCGCCGGCGCCCCCAGCGACCACGTCGTGGCCCGGGCCTTGGCCTGGCTCGGGGAGCTGCACCGTGAGCGGTTGTGGCTGTCACCCAGCGAGGTGCTCGAGCGCATCGTGCGCGACCGCCGGCTCATGGAGCTCGCCGTGGTCGAGCGCCGCCCTCGTGACCTGTGGCGGCGCCTGCGCTTCGTGCTCGACCAGTGCCGGGCGTGGGAGGAAGCGGGCGGCGTCACCCTGCGCCAGTACCTCCGCTGGGCCGAAGGGCAGTCGGCCGAGGGCTCCCGCGTCGTCGAGACCGTGCTCCCCGAGAGCGACGACGACGCCGTGCGCATCCTCACCGTTCACGGCGCCAAGGGCCTGGAGTTCCCGATCGTCGTGCTGTCGGGCCTCACCACCGAGATGCGCGCCTTCCCCCGAGGCGTCGAGGTGCGCTTCCCGCCCACCGAGGCGTGGGCCATCAAGCTGAAGAAGGGCTTGAGCACCGCCGAGTTCGAGCTCACCCAACCCCTCGAGGAGCAGATGGACCACCACGAGCGACTGCGCCTCCTGTACGTGGCCGCAACCCGGGCGCGAGACCACCTGGTCGTTTCGGTGCACCGAAAAGAGAACGACACAGCCTCGACCGCCGCTGCGCTGTTCTACGACAAGGGCTGGGATTCGTCGCTCGTCGACGTGCTCGCTTTCGTGACGCCCGTGGAGGAGGCCGTTACAGCGCCGGCCTTCGAGCTCGGGCCGGCCGAGCTGCCGTCGTTTGAAGATTGGGAACGGGAACATGGGGCCTCGGTGGTGTCGGGCATGCGCCGCGTCGCCGTCTCGGCCACTCAGGTGGCTGAGGACGCCGCCCGCGCCGCTGTGGCCGAGCCGCCCGCCGGCGTGCAGAAAGATCCCCGCGACATTGACCTGCCCCCCTGGCAGAAGGGCCGCTACGGCACCGCCGTCGGCCGAGCCGTCCACGGCGCCCTCCAGACCATCGACCTCGCCACCGGTGACGGTCTCGAGCAGGCCGCCGCCGCTCAGGCCGCCGCCGAGGGCGTGCTCGGCAAGGAGCACGTCATCGCAGCCCTGTGCCGCTCCGCCCTGGCCAGTGACATCGTCAAACGAGCCGCCGAGTGCCCGCACTGGCGGGAGGTCTATGTCGGGGTCCCCTATGGGGACGGCGTGCTCGAGGGCTACATCGACCTGCTCTACCGGGACGACAACGGGCTCGTGGTGGTGGACTACAAGACCGACGCGTGGTCGACCGAGGCGGATCTCGAGGCCAAGGTCGAGCGCTACTCCGTCCAGCTGCGGG
>JAHWJQ010000188.1 GCA_019348305.1 Actinomycetota bacterium | reverse complement strand
AAGGTCGACCGAGTACTGCCGGTGGGTGAGGCGCGTGACGTGGGCCACCAGGTCGCGCTCGCTGACCTCGGCCAGATCGAGTTGGTCGTCGCGCCGGTGCTCGTCTGGGACCAGCTCATCGGCCGCCCACTCCGGCACGCCGGTGGTCCGGAACGACCAGGCCCGCCGCCCCGGCACCGACAGCTCGAAGATCGAAGGTTCTTCGTCACGGCCCATGAGCGGGGCGCTGGTGGCCCGCCCGCCGCTGGGGGGGACGGCCATCAGCGGATCGCCTTTTCCAGGGCGCCGACGTAGCGGTCGATCTCGTCGCGGGTCCGCTTCTCGGTGACGGCCACCAACAGGCCCCTGGCCCCGTACTCCTCGCCAAGGGCGACGCCGGCCAGGAACCCCTCCTCGGCCATCCGCTCGAGCACCGTCTCGGGCGCCACCGGCGTCGTGATGGCGAACTCCCGGAGCACGGCCCGGTCGGCGACCGGTTCGACGCCGTCGATGGCCAGCACCGCCTCGCGGGTGTAGCGGGTGCCGCGGGCGCAACGCAGCGCCAGTTCCCGCAGCCCCGTGGTGCCCAGCCAGGAGAGCTGGATGGCGAAGGTGACGGCGATGAGGGTCTGGTTGGTGCAGACGTTGGAGGAGGCCTTCTCGCGGCGGATGTCCTGTTCGCGCGTGCGCAAGGTGGTGACGTAGGCCCGCCGGCCGTCGACGTCGACGGTCTCCCCCACCAGCCGGCCCGGCAGCCGCCGCACGTGTTCGTTCTTACAGGCGAAGAGGCCGAGGTAGGGGCCGCCGAAGGACAGGGGCGTGCCGAAGGGCTGGCCCTCCCCCACCACGACGTCGGCGCCGTAGGAGCCCGGTGTGCGCAGCACCCCGGCGGCCACCGGATCGAAGGCCACCACCAGCATGGCTCCCGTGCCGCGGGCCACTTCGGCGGCCCGGGCCACGTCCTCCAGGCACCCCAGGTGGTTGGGGTACTGCACGACCAACGCGCCCGGGGCCTCGTCGCGGCCCTCGGGGTAGTCGGTGGTGCCGCCGGCCAGAGTCAGCTCCACCAACTCGTGCCCGGTGCCCGAGGCGTGGGTGGCCAGCACCTGGCGCCAGTGGGGGTGCACGCCCTGGCTCACCCACACCGTTGGCCGTCTCGTGGCCGCCACCGCCAGGTTGGCGGCCTCGACGCAGGCGCTGGCCCCGTCGTAGAGCGAGGCGTTGGCCACGGCCACGCCCGAGAGCCGGCTGAGCAGCGTCTGGTACTCGAAGAGGGCCTGGAGCACACCCTGGCTCACCTCGGGCTGGTAGGGGGTGTAGGCGGTGACGAACTCCGAGCGGTTGCCCAGCTGCGTCGTCACGGCGGGGATGTCGTGGTCGTAGGCGCCGGCGCCGGCGAAGCAGACGAGGTCGCTGTTGCGCCGGGCGAGGCGCTCCATCTCGGCCAGTGTGTCGAACTCCGACAGGCCCGGGGGCACCTCCCGGCCCAGCTCGCCGGCGGCGAGGCGCAGCGCCGCCGGCACGGCCTCGAACAGCTCGTCCGTCGACGACAGGCCGAGAAAGGCGAGCATGGCCTCGACCTCGGCCTCGGTATGGGGGACGAAGGAAGCCACGCCTAGCCCTGCCGCCTGGCCACGAAGGGAAGGGGTACAACCGTGCCGGCGGTAGGCCGGCCGCGGATGTCGACCTCGACCGGCGTCCCCGGCTCCACCTGCGGGGGTACGAAGGCCAAGGCGATGCCTGTGCCGAGCACGGGTGAGAAGTTGCCGCTGGTCACGGTCCCGGCCGGTTTGCCGTCGACCAGCACGGTGTGGCCCTCCCGGGGCGGCTGGCGCCCCTCGACCACGATCCCCCGGAGCCGGCGGTGGACCCCGCGGCGGCGCTCCGCCTCCAGGGGTGCGCGGCCCCGGAAGCCGCCTTTGCCCCAACCCACCACCCAGCCCAGGCCGGCCTGGAGGGGCGTGATGCCGGGCCCCAGTTCGTGTCCGTGAAGGGGCAGGCCCGCCTCCAGGCGCAGGGTGTCGCGGGCGCCGAGGCCGGCGGGGGCGACGCCGGCGGCCAGAACGGCCTCCCAGAAGGCGGGGGCGGCCGCGGCGGGGACGCTGCACTCGACGCCATCTTCGCCCGTGTAGCCGGTGCCAGCCGCGGTGACCGTCTCTCCCTGCCAGTCGAGCTGGGCCACGCCGAAGCGGGGCACCGCTGCGGCATCGGGTGCGACTGCCGCCAGCCGCCGCCGAGCCGAGGGGCCCTGCACCGCCACCACCGCACGCTGCGCCGTCACGTCGGTGGCGGTGGCGCCGGCTCCGGCCAGTGCCTCGAGGACGCGGCTGGTGTTGGACGCGTTGGGCATCACGTGGAAGACGTCGTCGCTCACCCACCAGACGATGATGTCGTCGAGCACCGAGGCGTCGTCGCTGTCGAGGAGGTGGGTGTACTGCGCCCGCCGGGGGCCGATCTTCCCGAGGTCGTTCGTGAAGGCCCGCTGCAGCAGGTCGAACGCCGCCGGCCCGGTGACTTCGACGGTGCCCAGATGGCTCACGTCGAAGGCGACGGCGTCGCTGCGACATGCCCGGTGCTCGGCCAGCGTCCCCGCCGGGTAGGCCAGGGGCATCTCCCAACCGCCGAAGGTCACCAGCTTGGCCCCCGACGCCCGGTGGAGGCGCTCGAGAGGCGAGTGCTTCGGCTCTGGCACCTGCCAAGCCTATTGGGGCCGGCCGCCACTCGGGCTCGGAGCCGGTGGCAGGTCGAGCGGGCGAGGCTCGTCCAAATCGAGCCCCACCAGCTGCGACGGCTCCTCCAGACCGTACTTGACCAGCAGGTTGAGGTAGTCGCGCTGGTAGAAGATCTTCACCTCGACCTCAGGGTGCAGCTCGGCCAACCGGCGGATCTTGCGGTTCTTCTTCGTCACCAGCTTCTGGTTCAAGGTGGTGATCTCGATGAACAGGTCGTAGGCCGGCAGGTAGAAGTCGGGGCTGAAGGCCTGCACCGGCCGCCCGGCCTTGTCCCATTCGAGGGTGAAGGTCGTGGGCTCGTACTCCCAGGTGATGCCGTAGAAGTCGAGCAGCTTGGCGAACTGGCGCTCGGAGTTGTGGGCGAAGCGGATCTGCTCGTGCGGGAGCGGCTCGGTAGGTGCCGGCGTGGACAGGGGGCTAGCCGCCGGTCGCCGCCCGCCGGCTTCCCTCATCGCCTGTCCCCTCGGATGCCCCTGTCCCCTCGGGCTCGGGCTCGGGCCCACGGAGGCGGAGGATGGCCGCATCGAGCTCCTCCTTCACGCCGGCCAGCGGAACGATGTTGAGCACCCCTTGGCCACCGCGAAGCAGGTCGACGATCTCCTGGCCGGTGTGGGCCAGCACCGAGTCTCCCCCGTTGATCACGAGGTTGGCAGCGACGACGTCCTCGCCGAGGTTCTCGCGCAGGTAGGCGATGGCGCGTCGGGCCGACTGCAGCGAGATGCCGGCGTCGAGCAGCTGCTTGATGACCTTGAGCTCGAGCAGGTCACGGTAGGAGTAGCGGCGCTGGGTGCCGCTCCCCCGCGCTTCGGAGATCGACGGCCGCAGCAACTCGGTGCGGGCCCAGTAGTCGAGCTGGCGGTAGGTGATACCGACGATGGAACACACCTGGGGACCGCGGAATCCGGCTTCGGGCATCGGGGAGTGCCTTTCGCTCACATGCACGTAACTACGACGATGTAGGCAGGGTACGCTCCGCCTGCCACAGCCGTCAACGTCATCCCTTCGGCCGAGGGTCAGGAGGCGAAGTCCTCGGGGCGCACGTCCTCGATGAAGCGCTGGAATTGCTCGATGACCTCTTCTTGCTCCTCGTCCTCCTGAAGGACGTAGGCCTCCGCGTCGAGCAGCCCTTCTTCGGCGTGGATCGGCGTCCCCAGTCGCACGGCCAGGGCGATGGCGTCGGAGGGACGGCTCGACACGACGTAGGACCGGCCGTCGCGGCGAAGGCGCAGCTCGGCGTAGAAGATGCTGTCCACCAGTTCGGTGATCACGATGGCCTCCACCTCGACCTCGAGGCTGGCGAGCAGGTCACGGAGCAGGTCGTGGGTGAGGGGGCGGGGCGGCTGGATCCCCTGGATGGCCCGGGCGATGGCCGTCGCCTCCTCGTGGCCGATGAGGATCGGGAGCGTGCGCCCCGCCGGCCCGACCTCTTTCAACAACACGACCGGGACGTTGTCCGGCATCTGAACCCGGATCGAGGCCAGCGCCATCTCGATCATGGGATCACCCTACCCTGAGTACAGGTGCTGCACATGGGCGCCGGAGTCCTCCCGCAGCGCGGTCAGATCCCCCGCTACCACCCGTGACAAGTTGCGGTAACGCTCCGCGAAGTCCAACCCGTAGCCCAGGACGAACTCGTCGGGAATGACGAACCCGACGAAGCGCAGCGGGGTGGGGACGATGCGCCGGGCCCGCTTGTCGAGCAGGGCACACGTCTCGAGCGAGCGAGGTAGGCGACGCCGGAGCTCTCCCAGCACGTAGTTCAGCGTGAGCCCCGTGTCCACGATGTCCTCGACGAGCACGACGTCCCGCCCCGAGATGTCGACGTCGAGGTCCTTCACGAGCTTCACCCGGCCAGTGTCGGGGGCGTATGGCGACACCGCCAAGAAGTCGATCTCGGGCGGCACGGTGAGCA
>JAHWJQ010000187.1 GCA_019348305.1 Actinomycetota bacterium | reverse complement strand
TGGCGTCCTACCCGACCTACAACCCGGCTGACTTCGTCAACGGCATCAAGCCCGAGGTCTTTGCGATCCTCACCGACCCGGTCAACCACTTCCCCCTCAACAACCGCGCCATCCAGGGCCAGTACGCCCCGGGCTCGACCTTCAAGCTGATCACTGCGGTGGCGGCGATGCAGAAGGGGATGATCGCCGGCAACACCTCCATCACCGACGGGGGCAGCTTCCGCATCCCGAACTGCCGGGGCGAGCGCTGCGTCTTCCGCAACGCCGGCAACCACCCGTGGGGGCGAGTCGACCTGCGCCGCGCCATCTCGGTGTCGAGCGACGTCTACTTCTACGGGGTCGGCGCCCGGTTCTGGATCGAGCGGGGCCGGTTCGGCAACGGCATCCAGGAGACGGCTCGCCTCTTCGGCTTCGCCGAAAAGAGCGGGATCCCCTTGGCCAGCGAGAAGAGTGGCGTCATCCCCGACCCGGAGCGCAAGAAGCGGCTCAACGAGGAGAAGCCCCAGGTGTTCCCCGAGGGCCGGTGGTTCACGGGCGACAACGTGAACATGTCGATCGGGCAGGGAGACGTCCTGGTGACGCCGCTCCAGCTGGCGAACGCCTATGCCACCTTCGCCAACGGCGGGACGCTGTTCCAGCCCCGCCTCGGCCTCGACGACCCGGCGAGGCCGGTGCGGGAGGTGGGGCTCACGCCGGCGATGCGCCAGCCCATCGTCGAGGGCCTGCTCGGTGCGGTCAGCTCGGAGGAGGGCACCGCCAGTGCCGCCTTCGCCGGCTTCCCGCACCAGAGCTTCCCGTTGGCGGGCAAGACGGGGACGGCTCAGGTCCGGGGCAAACAGGACTCGGCGCTGTTCGCCGCCTTCGGCCCCGTCGCCAACCCTCAGTACGCCATCGCGGTGGTGCTCGAGGAGGCCGGCTTCGGTGGCTCGGCTGCCGCGCCGGTGGCCCGCCGCATCATCGAGGGCACCCTGGGCCAGCCCCCCGCTCCCGTCCGCCTCGGCAGCGGCAGCGACTGACGTGACCGCCTCCATCCCGACGACCAGCACCAGCCGCACCGCCGCCGGCGCCTCCACCACCAGTGCCACCCGCGCCGCACTCACCCGCCGCACGGAAGGAGCAGCGCCGTGGCGCCACGTCGACCTCACCCTGGTGGCGGCGGTGCTGGCGCTGTCGTCCTTCGGTCTGCTCATGGTCTACAGCGCCACCCGCAGCCGCCTCGCCGAGGCCGGTCTGGACCCGCAGTACTACCTGCAGCGCCAGGCGATGTTCGTGGCCATCGGCGTCGGGGTGATGATCGTGACGACGGTCGTCGACTACCGCGTCTACCGTGACTTCGCGCCGCTGATCTACGCGTCGACGGTCGGGATGCTGGTGATGGTGCTGCTGTTCGGCGCCATAAACCGCGGCCAGCAGGCGTCGTTCAACCTCGGTGCCTTCCAGGTCCAACCATCGGAGTTCGCGAAGATCTCGCTCATCGTGTGCCTGGCCGCCTACGTGTGGGCGGTACGGGGCGAGGTGGACGGCCGCCGCCTCCTCGTGATCCTGGGCACCGCCGGTCTGCCCATGGCACTCATCTACCTCCAGCCCGACCTGGGCACCACCTTGGTCTTCGGCGCCATCTTGATGGGGATGTTGCTCGTGTCCGGGGCCCGCCCCCGCCACCTGGTCGCCCTGCTCCTCTTGGGCGTGGCCGCCATGGTGGTCGTCATCCAGCTAGGTGTGCTCAAGCAGTACCAGATCGACCGCCTGACCTCTTTCCTCGACCCGAAGAACGACACCCAGCGCTCGGCCTACAACCTCGACCAGTCCAAGACGGCGATCGGCTCCGGCGGTATCGCCGGCAAGGGCCTGTTCCGGGGCAGCCAGACGAACCTGTCCTACGTCCCCGAGCAGCACACCGACTTCATCTTCACCGCGGTGGGCGAGCAGTTGGGACTGGTCGGGTCAGGGCTGCTGCTGGTGCTGTTCGCGCTGGTCGTGTGGCGGACGTGGCGAGCGGCGGTGCTGGCCAAGGACCACTCGGGAACGATGATGTGCGTGGGCGTGCTGGCCATGCTCACGTTCCAGATCTTCGAAAACGTCGGGATGACGATGGGGATCATGCCGATCACCGGCATCCCCCTTCCCCTCCTCAGCTACGGCGGCTCCTCGACTCTGGCCACCTTCGCCGGCATGGGGCTCGTGCTCAACGTGCACATGCGTCGATTCACTTGATCGCTGTCACTCGCTCGCTGCGCTCGCTCCGTTCCAGCGAGTCTCACTGGTGCCCGGCTTCGCCGGGCGCTGTCTTTGCCGCCGACCGGCGAAGCCGGATCGGCGGCGGGTGGGGCGGCACTACACTTCGGGCGAATGGAATCTCTTTGGCCCAGGATCGAACCGCTCCTGGCCAGGGTGCAAAAGCCGGCGCGCTATATCGGTTGTGAGGAGGGGGCGCAGGTCGCGCAGCACGCGCCCTGGAAGGTGGCGTGGCTGCTCCTTTACCCCGACTCCTATGAGATCGGCTTGCCCAACCAGGGCCTGCAGATCCTCTATGAGCTGCTCAACGAGCGCGACGACGCGGTAGCCGAACGGGCATATGCGCCCTGGGTCGACATGGAACAGCAACTGCGGGCCGCAGGGATCCCGCTGTTCAGCGTCGACAGCCACCGTCCGGCCGCCCAGTTCGACCTCTTGGCGTTCAACCTGTCGGCCGAGCTCGTCTACACCAACCTCCTCAACTGCGTCGACCTTGCCGGCGTGCCCGTGCGCGCCATGGAGCGGTCGCCGGCGGACCCGTTGGTGGTGGCCGGCGGGCACTGCACCTACAACCCCGAGCCGCTGGCCGATTTCGTCGACGCCTTCGTGATCGGCGACGGCGAGGAGGTCATCGCCGAGATCACCGAGGTGGTGGGGGAGTGGAAGCGCGCCGGTCGCACCCCCGGCTCTCGCGAACGGGTGCTGCGGGCGCTCGCCGCTGTCCCCGGCGTGTACGTCCCGTCGATGTACGACGTCGACTACGACGGCGAGCGCCTGGTGGGCGTCCACCCCAGGTACCCCGACGTGCCGGCTCGGGTCGAGAAGCGAACCATCGCAGATCTCGCCGCCTGGCCGTACCCCAAGCGCCAGCTCGTGCCCCTGACGGAGGTGGTGCACGACCGCCTCAACGTCGAGATCTTCCGGGGCTGCACCCGCGGGTGTCGCTTCTGCCAGGCAGGCATGATCACCCGGCCCGTCAGGGAACGCCCGGCCAGCCAGGTGCGCCAGATGATCTCCGACGGGCTGGCTCGCACGGGGTACGACGAGGTCGCGCTCACCTCCCTGTCGAGTGCCGACTACTCCGGCATCGACGAGGTCGTAGCTGGAGTGATCAACGATCCCGCCTGCTCCGCCCAGGTCGGCGTGAGCCTGCCCAGCCTCCGGGTCGACGCCTACACGGTGGGCCTGGCCGCCGAGATCGCCAAAGTCCGCCGCACCGGGTTGACCTTCGCCCCCGAGGGCGGCACCTGGCGCATCCGCCAGGTCATCTCCAAGCTCATCCGTGAGGAGGATCTCTACGGGGCGGTCGACTCCGCCTTCAGCCAGGGCTGGCAGCGCATCAAGCTGTATTTCCTCATCGGGCTGCCGACGGAGACCGACGACGACACGCTGGGCATCGCCGAGCTGGCCCGCAACTGCGTGGCCATCGGGAGGAAGCACACCAACCGGGTCACCGTGAGTGCCTCTGTGGGAGGGTTCGTACCAAAGCCGCAGACCCCCTTCCAGTGGTTCGGCCAGAACACCGAAGGCGAGCTGCGGCGCAAGGTCAACCTGCTCAAAGACGCCACCCGCAAAGACCGGGGGGTGCAGCTCAAGTGGCACGACCCCAAGGCCACCCTGGCCGAAGGCATCGCCAGTCGCGGCGACCGCCGGCTCGGTGCCGTCATCGAAGACGTGTGGCGGGCCGGTGGAGTGTTCCAGGAGTGGTCGGAGTTCTTCCGGCTGGAGCTGTGGCAGGAGGCTATGGACCGCCACGGGCTCTCCGTCGACTGGTACGTCCACCGCCACCGCGGTGAGGACGAGGTACTGCCCTGGGACCACATCTCCGCGGGGCTGCACAAGGACTTCCTGTGGGGCGACTGGCAGGACGCCCTGGCCCAGTCGGGGATACAGGACTGCCGCTGGACCCCCTGCTACGACTGCGGCGCGTGCACGGGCTACGGCATCGAGCACCGGGTGGCCTCGGCGGTGCCGCCGGCCGGCGGCTCCCAGGGCACCGGTCAGGATCTTGCCAGCGGCGGGTTCGTCCCCGTGGCCCTCCTCGGGGGGCAGGCATGAGGCTGAGGTTCCGTTTCGCCAAGCTCGGCAAGATCCGCTGGACCAGCCACCGCGACGTGGCCCGCATGTGGGAGCGGGCCTTCCGCCGCACCCAGCTCCCCCTTGCCTATTCCGCCGGCTTCTCGCCCCGGCCCAAGGTGAGCTTCGGGCTCGCCCTGTCCACCGGCCACGAATCGGTGGCCGAGTACCTCGACGTCGAGCTCGACCCAGCGCGGGTGGCAGCCCTCGACGTCGCCTCGCTGCCCGAGCGCCTCACGGCAGCGCTTCCCGCGGGGGTCGACGTCCTGGCCGCCGCCGTCATCGACGAGGGCGCCGGCTCGCTGCAGCACGAGG
>JAHWJQ010000186.1 GCA_019348305.1 Actinomycetota bacterium | reverse complement strand
TTCGACTGGTAGGACCGGAGGAGCTCCACGGTGATGCCGGCCTCTGCCGCCAGCTCCTCCACCCGGTACTCGGCCACGCAGTCTCTCCTTCCAGGACGAGGGCGACCCTTCATCCAATGTTTACACGCTTCCGTCAAATGGTTAGAGCAATTGTGTAACGATCGTGGGCGGGGCTCAGTCGGAGTCGTGGACGAGGGGCAGGAGAGGGCATTTCTTTGGCTGTAGCGGTCGTGTTTCCAGGACAGGGTGCCCAGGCTCAGGGCCTCGGCGCCCCGTGGGCCGCGGAGCGTGCATGGGAACTCGTCGGCGAGGCGGAACATGCGTGCGGGCTCCCGCTGGCCCGGTTGTTGCTCGAGGCCCAGCCCGACGAGCTCAGCCGCACCCGCGAAGCCCAGCTGGTCGTCTTCCTGGCATCGCTCCTGGCCTGGCAGGCCGCCGCCGCCGATCTCGAGCAGCGCGGGGAAGAGGTCGTGGCCTTCGCGGGGCATTCACTGGGCCAGATGACGGCCCTCGTGGCTGCCGGCGCCCTGCCCTTCGCCGAGGGCTGCCGCCTCGCCGCTCGTCGCGCCGAGCACACACAGGCGGCCGCCGACGCCCGGCCGGGGCGCCTCGCCGCGCTGTTGGGCGCCACCGCCGACGAGGCCGAGGAGGCGTGCACGGCGGCCCCCGGAGCGTGCTGGCTGGCCAATGACAACGCTCCCGGCCAGGTCGTGATCGGCGGCACGCCCGACGGTGTGGAGGCCGCGTCGGCCAAGGCCAAGGACCTCGGGGTCAAGCGGGTGATGCCCCTCAACGTGGGCGGCGCGTTCCACACCCCGCTGATGCAGCCCGCGGCCGACGCCTTCGCCGCCGATCTGGCCGCTGCCACCTTCGTCGACACCGCCGTCCCCGTGCTGTCGAACACCGATGCCCAGCCCTATACCGATGCCGCCGGTTGGCCGGCGCGGTTGTCCGACCAGCTGGTCCGCCCGGTCTGCTGGTCCAAGACCATGGTCGCCCTCACCGAACTGGGGGCGACCACCTTCGTGGAGGTCGGTCCCGGCACCACGCTGACGGGGTTGGCCAAGCGGGCCGTTCCCCACGTCGTCCTGCGCAACATTTCTCGTCCCACCGACCTCTCCCTGGAGACCGCACATGCCTGAATCCACCGTCGTCCTGCCCCCCGGGGAGGACCTGGCCGTGCTCGAGAGAGTGGTCGTCGCCCCCTCCCGTGGCGTCTTCAGCCCTCTGGCTCCCGAGGTCGTCACCGCCGAAGGTGAACTGGTGAAGGCGGGCCAGGCCATCGGCACGATCGAGAGCTCCGGGGCCACGGTCTCCGTGCGCAGCCCGTTCACCGGCTTCCTCATGGGCATGCTGGCCGACGACGGCGAGCGGATGAAGGAGGGCGAGCCGGTCGCGTGGCTGAGAGTCGTCGCCGCGTGATGGCCGGAGGCGCCACGGCCACCGCCATTGCCGGGTGGGGCGTCTATGTGCCGGAGTACCGGCTCACGAACGCCGAGCTCGAACAGACCCTCGACACCAACGACTCCTGGATCGTCGATCGCACGGGCATCCGTGAGCGGAGGATCGCGGCGCCGGACGAGACGACCGCTTCCATGGCCATCGCCGCCGGCGCGGCGGCCATAAAGGACGCCGGCCTGGCTCCTGGCGACATCGACCTGGTCATCGTGGCCACGGTCACCCCGGACCAGATCTGCCCGGCCACTGCCTCCTTCGTGAGCGACGGCCTCGGCCTCACCTGCGGGTCCTTCGATCTCGGCGCAGCCTGCGCCGGCTTCGCCTATGCCGTGGTGGTCGCCTCGTCGATGATCGCCACCGGCGGCATCGACACCGCGCTCGTCATCGGCTCGGAGACCCTCAGCCGCTTCACCGACCCCGGCGACCGGTCGACCTGCGTGATCTTCGGCGACGGCGCCGGCGCAGCCGTGCTGCGGAGAGGTGCCGACGCCGGCGGCGACCCCGGCGCGGGCACCGGCCTGCTTGCCTGGGACCTCGGCTGCGACGGCTCGGCCGCAAGCCTCATCGAGGTCTCCGCCGGCGGCAGCCGCCTGCCGGCGAGCGCAGCGACGGTGGCCGCCGGCCAGCACTACCTCCGGATGCAGGGCAACGAAGTCTTCCGCCGGGCCGTGCGCGCCGTGGTGGAGTCGGCCACCCTCACCCTCGACAAGGCCGGCCTCACCGCGGCCGACATCGACCTGTTCGTTCCCCACCAGGCCAACGTGCGGATCATCGGCGCCATCAGCAACAGGCTCGGCATCCCGGTCGAAAAGACCGCCGTCAACATCGATCGCTACGGCAACACCTCCGCGGCGTCGATCCCCCTGGCCCTGGCCGAGGCGGCCGCCGAGGGGCGCCTACAGGCGGGCGACCTCGTGCTGGTCTCGGGCTTCGGCGCCGGCATGACCTGGGCCAGCCTCGTCCTGCGCTGGGGCGCCGGCTGATGACGCCGCGGGTGTGCCTGGTGACCGGTGCGTCAGGCGGCATCGGGCGCGCCGTCGCCGTGGCGCTGGCCGAGGCCGGCCATGAGCGCATCGCCGTGGCGTGGTCGAGCAATGCCGACGGCGGAGCCCGCACCTGCAAGGAGGTGGAGGCGGCCGGCGCCACGTCCCTCGGCGTCGCCGTCGACGTGTGCGACCCCAAGTCGGTCGACTCCGCCTTCGCGCAGGTGGAAGCGGCCTTCGGCCCGGTCGAGGCGCTGGTCAACAACGCCGGCATCACCCGCGACGGGCTGGTCATGCGGATGGGCGACCAGGACTGGCAACAGGTGCTGCGCACCAACCTCGACGGCGCCTTCCACACCATCCGCCGAGCCACGCCGAAGATGGTCCGGGCCCGCTTCGGGCGCATCGTGAACATCGGTTCGGTCGTGGGTTCCGTCGGGGGGGCCGGCCAGGCCAACTACTCGGCGGCCAAGGCCGGGCTCATCGGGCTCACCCGGGCCACCGCCCGGGAGCTGGGGGGCCGCGGCATCACCTGCAACGTGGTGGCGCCCGGCCCGATCACCACCGCCATGACCGATGCGCTGGCGGAGGACCGTCGGGCCGAACTGGCCGCCTCCGTCCCCCTCGGCCGCTTCGGCACATCTGAAGAGGTGGCGGCTACCGTCGCCTTTTTGCTCTCTGACCCCGCCGGCTACATCACCGGCGCCGTCGTCCCCGTGGACGGCGGTCTCGGTATGGGCCACTGAAAATGATCTCGCAAGGAGAAACTGCCATGGACCGTGACGCTGTCTTCGCCGCCCTCAAGTCCGCCGCCGTCGAGGTGCTCGGTGTCGATGAGGCCGCCGTCGTCGAGGAGGCGAGCTTCAAAGACGACCTCGACGCCGACAGCCTCGACCTCGTCGAGCTGGTGATGGCGCTCGAGGAGAAGCTCGACATCACCGTGCCCGAGGAGGACCTCGAAGGGGTCGAGACCGTCGGCAACGCGCTCGACCTCATCAACGGCAAGGTGGCGGCCAAGGCATGAGCGGTACCGACACTCGGGGGCGGACGCGCGTCGCCATCACCGGGATGGGGGTGAAGACGCCGGCCGGCAACGACCTCGACACTTTCTGGGACACGCTGGTGTCGGCCCGCCCCACCGCAGCCCCCATGACCGTGATCGACGGGTCGCCCCTGCCCGTGCGCTTCGCCTGTGAGGTCTCCGACTTCGATCCCGGCGAGTACCTCGGAGTCAAGGAGGCCCGCCGCCAGGACCGGGTGGCCCAACTCGGCTTCGCGGCGGCCGTCGAGGCCGCCCGCCACGCCGGAGAGCTGGGCGCCGACCCCGCCCGCTGCGCGGTGGTGGTGGGCACCGGCGTCGGGGGGCTCACCACCCTCGAGAACCAGATCGGCCTCTACAAGGACAAGGGCGCTGAGCGGGTGAGCCCGTTCCTCGTGCCCATGATGATGACCAACGCCACCGCCGGGCTGGTGTCGATCCAGTTCGGCTGGACCGGGCCCTCGCTGTGCATCACGACCGCGTGCGCGGCCGGTTCCAACGCCATCGGCGAGGCCGGCCGGCTCATCCGCGAGGGTTCGGCCGACGTGGTCCTGGCCGGCGGGACCGAGGCCTCCATCACGCCCACCGCCGTGTCGGCCTTCGCGCGCATGGGGGCGCTGTCGCACCGCAACGACGATCCCGCCGCCGCCGCGTCGGCTACGCGCACCACCCCACGACCCCGGCGCCCGCGGGTGACGAGCTCGATCGAGTCGGCGATCACCTCGCGCGAGACGAGGCTCGTGCGCATGCCGCTCGTCCCCATGGTGATTCCGTCGGAGATCGCGACGGTGTTGAACTCCATCGGCGTCCCGCCCGCCTCGCGGATTCCCTCCTTGACCTTCGCGGCGAGCGCGCGGTGCGTGAAGTTGCAGGGCATCGTCTCGATCCAGCTGTGCGCGACGCCGATGATGGGCTTGCTGAGCGCCTCGGCGTCGAAGCCGACCGGCTCCTCCATCGCGGTCAGGGCGAGCAGCTGCAGCAGGTGGTTCTGCAGGACGTCGCGGGCAGCGCCGGTCTCCTCGTAGAAGCCGGCGCGGCCGCCGATGCCGACGTCCTCGGCCATCGTGATCTGCACCGAGTCGACGTGATGGCTGTTCCAGATCGGCTCGAACAGCGTGTTGGCGAAGCGCAGCGCCAGCAGGTTCTGGACCGT
>JAHWJQ010000185.1 GCA_019348305.1 Actinomycetota bacterium | reverse complement strand
GCAGCCGAGACTCCAGCTCGGCCACCTCACGGCCGAGCGTCGACATCTGCCCGGCCGCTGCCGCCCGGGCTGCCGCGGCCTGGCGCAGCGATTTCTGGAACTCGGCCAGGCTGATACGGGCCATCTGCTGGAGGACGGGAGCCAGCGGGTCGGGCTGCTGGGGCCCCTCCGGCGGTGGTACGACCACCTGGTCCTGGGGCACTTCGCCGGGGCCGCTGTCCTCAGGCGGCTGGCCCCCCGACGGTGGTGGCGGCGGCGGCTCCTGGCGCTGGGTCGTGGTGGTGGTCTCCGCCGGCGGTGGCGCCGGCTGCTCGGCAGGAGGCTCGGTGGTGGGAGGAGCCTCGGTGGTAGGGGGAGCCTCGGTGGTGGTGGTCGTCGTCGGCTCCTCCTGGGCGGTTGCCCGGAGGGGGGTGGCACCGACGAGGCAGAGGATCAGCAGGACGACAAGAGCCAGGCCCGGCGCGCGAGCGAACACTGGCGCCGGTTCGCGCACGGGCACCGTCTTGCGCTCGCGCACTATGCCGCGCTCGTCGCGCTCGTTCATCAGCTCCATCTCTCGTGCGGCCCCGCCACTGCATCGGCACGGGGGTGGGGAGACTGGATATTACGCGGGCGTGAGGGCCTCTTGGCGCTCGCGCAGGCGCCGGGCAGCCCGGCCGATGCGCTCGATGCGGGTGACCAGCCTGTCCCGGGCCCGCTCGGCTTCCTCCGACAATCCGGTGACGTCCTCCACCTTCCAGTGGCGCAGCACGACGGGCACCAGGATCTGCTCGTGGTGGATGAACAGGTCGTAGATGCCGGCCTTGGCGATGGCTGCGGCGTGGGCATTGAAGTCGATGATTCCCACACCCGGCATGGCGAACTCCCGCACCTCGGCCTCGATGGCCAGCACCGTCTCCGACGGGTCGACTTCCAGGGCCGCCGTCGTGAGGTCACGGTAGAACAGGTAGTGGTGGTTCTCGTCCGCCGCCACCCGCTTCATGATGTCGTAGCCCGGCTTGTCCTCGAGCAGCTTGCCGGTGTTGTGGTGGGCGATGCGGGTGGCCAGCTCTTGCAGCGTCACGTAGGCCAGGCCCCGCGCCGGCCTGGAGGGGTGCGGCACCACGCCGTCGCTCACCTGGGCCATGCGAGCGCGCTCGAGCGCCACTGGGTCGATGGCGCGGGTGACGGTGAGCCAGTCGCGGATCACGATCGAGTGGCGGCCCTCTTCTGCCGTCCAGCGCCTCGCCCACTCGCCCCACGCCCCGCCGGCGCCGAACATGTCGTGGATCTCCATCGAGTAGTACGGCAGGTTGTCCTCGGTGAGGAGGTTGACGAACAGGGCGCTGCGCACCGCCGGCGTCGGGGCCATGTCGTCGGGCTCCCACTCCACCCCCGGTTCGAAGTCCCGGCCCCGGCTCCACGGCACGAGCTCGTGGGGGAACCATTCGCGGGAGGCAGCCAAATGGCGATCGAGGAGGCGAGCCGCCACCGGCTCCAGTTCGGTGAGGAGCTTGCTGTCGTCCATGCGACAAGCCTACCTACTAGTAGGTAGGGGGGCGCCACAACCCGATGAGGCGGCGGCCAGCGGGGAAGAACTTGGCCATGGACGCTGCGGCCGCTCTCGAGGAGCTTCGGCAACGGGCTGCCGACTGCACGGCCTGCGACCTCTACAAAGTCGGCACCCAGACCGTCTTCGGCGAGGGGGCGGTGGGGGCGGAGGTGATGCTGGTGGGCGAGCAGCCCGGCGATCAGGAGGACCGCCAGGGCCGCCCCTTCGTGGGACCGGCGGGGCGGCTGCTCGACCAGGCCCTCACCGAGGCCGGGATCGACCGCCGGCGGGCATTCGTGACCAACGCCGTCAAGCACTTCCGATGGGAGCCTGGAGGGCGCGGAGGCAAGGTGCGTCTGCACAAGAAGCCGACGGCCGAGCAGGTGAAGGCCTGCCGCCCATGGCTGGAAGCCGAGCTCGAGGTTGTACGGCCCAAGGTCGTGGTCTGCCTGGGCGCCACCGCCGCGCAGGCGCTGCTGGGCCGGTCGTTCCGCGTCTCGACCCAGCACGGCCAGTGGGTGGAGTGGCCCTACGAGCCCCTGGCCACGGCCACTGTGCATCCCTCGTCGATCCTGCGCGCCCCCGACGACGAGGCCCGCCGGGTGGCCTACGCCGGCTTCGTCGCCGACCTGGTGGTGGTGGCCGAGGCCATCACCGGGGGTTGAGCGGCCGAGGCCATCACCGGGCGTTGAGCGGCCGAGGCCATCACCGGCGGTGAGTGGCCGAGGCCATCACCGGGGGTTGAGCGGCGCTACCAGGTCATCGCCGTCGTTGCGCACACTGTTGACCCGGCTCGAGACCTCGAACATTTCGAGGTGCCCCCCGTCGGCGGGCTGGAGGAGCCGGCGCAGCGACCCCGTGTCGGTCTGGTGCCGATCGAGCCACTCGTCCCAGTCCCCCGGCGCGAGCACCACCGGCATCCGGTCATGGACGGGGCCGAGGAGCGGGTTCGCCGCGGTCGTCACGATCGTGCAGGTGCGGAGGACGTCCTGGCCGTGCCCGGGACGCCAGAGCTCCCACAGGCCGGCGAAGACCATGGGCGCGCCGTCGCGGCGGCGGACCAACCACGCCTGCTTGGCCCCGTCGGGCCGGCGCTGCCACTCGTAGAAGCCGTCCGCGGGCAGGAGGCACCGGCGGCGCTCGAAGGGACCACGGAACTTGCTCTCGAGCGTCTCGGCCCGGGCGTTGATCCTGCGGCTGGCGATGCTCGCGCTGGGCGCCCACGACGGCACGAGTCCCCACCTGTAGGTGCCCAGGAGCCGGCAGCCGTCCGCCGTCTCGCTCACCGCGTAGACGGGATCGGTGGGCGCCACGTTCCAGCTCGGCGCGAGCGCTTCGGTGCGCACCTCGTCCACCCGTAGGTAGCCGGCCAGCACCGCTGGTGACGCCGTCGAGACGAAGCGGCCGCACATCGCAACCCAACCGTAACCACCCAGCCCGTGAACAACGGTAGTGACTATCCGCTATAGGGTAGGAGACGGGGGTCTCGAGGAGGACAACATGAGAACCGACCAGTTCGACACCTTCTGGGTCGACCCCTCCGGTGCCGGCGTCTGTTCGGATTGCGGCTTTTCGGCCTCGGCCCTGCGCCCTCAAGAGGCCGTCGTGGCCCTGCGCACCGCACCCGGGTGCTGGCGCAGCGCCCTCGCCCTCGACCTCGCCGACGGCCACCCCGATGCCCTGCTCACGCAGCGACCCGCCGGCGGGTGGAGCGCCGTCGAGCACGCCGGCTACGTCCGAGACGTCCTCCACGCCCTCGACATCCGCATCCAGCGGGTGCTGCGCGAGGACTGCCCCGTGCTTCCGGCCACCCACGTCACGCCCCCCGCCGGCGCCAACGAGCAAGGGGCCGCCGTGGTGCTCGCCGCCCAGGGGGTGAGTGTCGACCAGCTGGCCCACACGATCGAGGCGACGCCGGCGACCGCCTGGTCCCGACCCGGTATACGGGCCGGCCGCCGGCTCACCGCCCTGGCTCTGGTGGCCGAAGCTGTGCACGCCCACCAGCACCACCTCCGTCTGGCCGAGGCGGCGATCGAGATGGCCCGGGCCTCCTCGAAGCAGTCAGCCCAGGCCTAGCACCGCCGGCAGCGGCCGGGCGTGCACGATGGTGAGCCGCTTGGTCGTTCGGGTGAGGGCGACGTAGAGGGCCCGCAGGCCCTGCGGCGACTCATCCGCCACCAGCCCCGGCTCGACGACCACGACGCCGTCGAACTCCAGGCCCTTGGCCGAGCCGACGGCAATGACCGAGACCTGGGCCTCGAGCGAGACGTCCTCCTCCCGGGCCGCGCCCAGGGGGCCGGCCAGGGCAGCCGGGCACAGCACCGCCACGGTCCCTCCCAACTCTTCGGAAAGGGCCGCCGCCTCCGCCAACGCCACCTGGGGCAGGTCCCCCTCGCCGTCGGCCCGCCGCACCTGAGGGCCCAGCCCGCCGGAACGAACCGAACGGGGCGGCGCCAGATGGGGCGCCGCCGCCCTGAGCACCCGGGCCGCCACCTCCATGATCTCGGCGGGGGTGCGGTAGTTGACCGTGAGCTCCACCTGCCGCACCGGCTTGCGGGCGGGCAGGTGGCGGACCACGTCGTGCCACCCGGCAGGAGAGAAGGGCCCGGTGGCCTGGCCGATGTCGCCGACGGCGGTCATGGAGCCGTTGAGGGAGCGGCGGGCCACCATCCGCAGCTGCATGGGTGACAGGTCCTGGGTCTCGTCGACGACGACGTGGCCGTAGGTGCGAATGACGTCGGCGGCGTCGGGCCTGCGCCGGCGGGGCCCGAGCAGGACCGACACCTCGTCGAGCAGGGCCACGTCGGCCACCGTCCACTCGATGTCCCCGAAGGCCTGGCTGCGGGGGCGGTGGAGCGCGGCCCGCTCGTGGTCGGCCAGGAGCTTGGCGGCGGCCAGGTCGACCAACGACGGCGCCCCGAAGAGGTCGTGGAGCAGCTCTTCGGGGCGCAGCAGCGGCCACATGCGGTCGAGGGCGTCCTGCCACTCCGGTGAGTCCCGCAGGACCTCGGTGAGATCCTCCAGCCCCACGGCATCCGACGGTGCCGTCTCCCGGATGGCGGAGCGGGCAGCCCGGTCGACGGCCCCGGCGTACTGGCGGTGCAGGGCCGCAGCC
>JAHWJQ010000184.1 GCA_019348305.1 Actinomycetota bacterium | reverse complement strand
CCACCGCGCCCGCCGGGACATCAAGACGGTGGCCGACCGGCTCTGGTACCCGATCTGGGACAGTGGCGTCGGCCTCGACCACAGCGTGCGCACCGTCAAGGAGGCCGTGGCGGTGGCCGGCGGCGACCTCAAGGCCATGCTCGGCCTGCTCGACGCCCGGCTGGTGGCCGGCGACCCCGCCCTGGCCAACGAACTGAGGTCGAAGGTCACCGCCCACTGGCGGGCCAAGGCCAAACGGTGGTTGCCGGCGCTGGCCGATGCGGTGGCCCAGCGCCACGAGCGATTCGGCGAGGTTGCCTACCTCCTCGAGCCCGACCTCAAGGAGGGGCGGGGCGGCCTTCGCGACGTCCACGCCCTGTGGGCCGCGGCCCGGGCTACCCCGGTGCTGGCCGAGCGGCTGCACTGCCTGGACGAACCTCACCGCCGGCTGTGCGCCGTGCGGGCCGCCCTGCACCAACGGACGGGAAAGTGCCTGGACCGTCTCCTGCTCCAGGAGCAGGACGGCGTGGCCGAGCTGCTCGGGTACCTGGACGCCGACGAGGTCATGGCCGAGGTGAGCGCGGCCGCCCGCACCATCGCCTACACCAGCGACGACGGCTGGGAACGGGTGCAGGCGTGGCTGGCAGGCCCGGCGGGGCGCCGGCGCAGCGCCGACCGGCCCGTGGCTCCCGGGGCCCAGCTGCGCGACGGCGAGATCGTCGTCACCAACCCCGCCGGCTGGTTGCCGGCCGCGGTGGCGGCAGCCCAGATGGGCGTGCCCCTCGACCGCACGAGCCTCGCCGCCGTCGCCGCCGAGGCGCCGGCGCCACCCGAGCCGTGGACGCCGGCGTGGCGCCAGAACCTCGTCGCCCTCGTCGGCGCCGGCCCCCCGGCGTTGGCCGTGCTCGAGGCCCTCGACCAGCACGACCTGTTGGTGCGCCTCTTGCCCGAGTGGCAGGCGGTGCGCCACCGGCCCCAGCGCAACGCCTACCACCGCTTCACGGTCGACCGTCACCTGTGGGAGACCGCCATCCAGGCCGCCGCGCTCACCCGCCAGGTGGCCCGGCCCGACCTGCTGCTGGTGGGGGCGCTGGTCCACGACATCGGCAAGGGCTACCCGGGTGACCACACCGACGCCGGCGTCGAAGTCGTCTCCGGGGTGGCGCCCCGCATGGGCTTCCCACCCGCCGACGTGGATGTGCTGGTCAACCTGGTGCGCCACCACCTCCTGCTCGCCGACGTGGCCACCCGGCGCGACCTCTCGGATCCCGCCACCGCCGACGCCGTTGCCGCCGCCGTCGGCGACGTGGCCACGCTGGAGTTGCTGGCCGCCCTCACCGAGGCCGATTCGTTGGCCACCGGGCCGGCGGCGTGGAGCGACTGGAAGGCCCGCCTGGTGCGCGAGCTTGTCGCCCGCACACGCGCCGTGCTGTCCGGTGCCCAGCCGGCGAGGGAGGCGCTGGGGGACGGGCTGGGGGAGGGGTTGCCCGAGGGCGTGCACGGCGACGGCAACCGCTGCACGGTGGTCGCCCCCGACCGGCCGGGTCTGTTCAGCAAGGTCGCCGGCGTGCTCGCCCTCCACGGCCTCGACGTGCGCAGCGCCACGATCGCCCCCGACCGGGGCGGCCGGGCCGTCGAGGTGTTCGAGGTCGAGCCCGCCTTCAACCGGCCCCCCCGCTGGGACCGGGTGGCGGCCGACGTCGAGGCCGTGCTCGAGGGGCGCCTGGCCCTCGAGTCCCGCCTGGCCGAGCGGGACCGCTCCTACGCCCTTCACTACCGGCGCACCGCGGCCACGACGCCGGCGCCGCGGGTGCTCGTGGACAACGACGCCTCGGCCCGGGCGACGGTGGTCGAGGTCCGGGCGCCCGACGGGGTGGCCGTGCTGCACCGCATCACCTCCGCCCTGGCCGCCTGCGGCCTCGACGTGCGCGAGGCCCGGGTGGCGACGCTGGGCCACGAGGTGGTCGACGCCTTCTACGTCGTGGACGACGCCGGCGCCAAGGTCACCGACGAGACGACCCTGGCCGCCATCGAAGCGGCGGTCCTGGCCAAGCTGGCCCCCGCCTCCCGCTAGCCGGCGCCGGCGCCGGCGCCCAGCACCTCGGCCCACTCGACCTGCCGCTCCGGCCGCAGCACCACGAACTCCGCCACCTCCCAGCGCTGGTAGGGGACGCCCAGGGCGGACAGCCCCGCCTCGAACTGGGGCACCTGTTGCGACCCCGCCGGAAAGGCGTAGGCCGGCGCCTCGGCCCGGCGCAGCGCCTCCACGTAGGGCTGGTAGCGGGCGGACGCGTCGGCCGGCGTGGCGATGATCCGCTCGTCGCTTTCGAAGGCCACCCGGTAGGCGACCCAGTAGTTGGCATAGACCCGGTCCATCCCGTGGCGCTCGAGGAACTGCACCAGTGGCCCGGCGTGGTGGGGCATGGCCACGTCGGGCGCCGGCGGGGCGGTGGCGTCGGCGATGCGCAGGACACCGAGCACGCTGAGCCCCACCACCGCGGCCAAGAGCAGCGTGCCGGCGGCCGCTTCCCGGGCGGCCGAGGCCACCAGCAGCGCCAGCGCAGGGAGGAGGAACATGACGTAGCGGCCCTCCCCGACGATGCCCGACACCGGGTAGATGCCCCAGAGAAGGGCGTAGGTGGCGCAGAACAGCGCGAGCAGCCAGATGTGGGGCGAGCCCCGCCCGCGCACGAGCCCGGCCACCGCCACCACGGCGAAGACGACGAGCAGCGCCTTCATCAGCCACGCGGGGTCGAGCCAGCGCTCGCCGGCGTGGAGCCCCAAGGCGACGGGCAGCCCCCGGGTGAACAGCACCCCGGTGTTGGCCACGTAGCCGAGGTCGTAGGTGAAGGGGGGACGGTCGAAGCTGGCGAAGTCGTTGCGCAGGTTGAACGCCAGCCAGGGCAGGCCGCCCAGGACGGCGGTGGGCAGGGCCAGCACCAGCCGCCAGCTCTCGCGGCCGACCCGGGCCAGCAGGTACACGGCTGCGGGCACGCCGAAGAACAGGATCTGGGGACTGGTCCACACGCCGAGCCCGCCCAGCAAGCCGAGGAGAAGCCACTGCCGTTTGTCCCCCGGCTCGTCGCAGATGCGCAGGACGCACAGCAAGAGGGCCAGTCCTATGACCATGCAGGCCCAGTAGAAGCCCCGCTCCTTGGTCGACAGCCAGAGGTAGGTGGCCGGCCACACGAAGAACGCGGCCGCTCCCAGTACGCCGGCGCGCTGGCCCACCGTCCGCCGGCCCAGGCGCCAGACGAGCACGGCCGACACCGCCGACAGCACCAGCGGCACGGCCTTGATGGCGGCGATGCTGGGGCCGAACAAGGCAAAGGCGGGCACCGACAGCAACGGCTCGAGGGTGCCCCCGTAGGCCTGGCCCCAGTAGAAGGCCGACAGCTCCCCGTCGTAGAGAGCGTGGCGGGCGATCAGCCCCGGCACCGCTTCGTCGGAGTCGAACGAGCCGGTGGGCAGCACCAACAGCCACACCCGCAGCGCCACCCCGGCCACCACTGCGGCCGCGGCCCACACGGTCTCGGCACGCCCGAGGAGGCGTCTGGCAGGCGGGTTCGGCACCGGGTGGCCAGAGGCTAGCTCCGCTGGTCAGGCCTCCCGCAGCACGTAGCCGACGCCCCGCACGGTGTGCACGAGGGCTCCGCACCCCCCCAGCTTGCGGCGCAGGGTGCTCACGTTCACGTGCAAGAGGTTCTCGTCGTAGGTCTCGAAGCCCCAGACCTCGGACAACAACTGCGACTTGGTCACCACCCGTCCCGGCGGGGAGGCCAGCGTCCGGAGGAGGTCGAACTCCATGCGGGTGAGCTCAACCAACTCACCGTGCACCAGCACGCGGCGGCCGGACTGGTCGATCTCGAGCCCGCCGATCTCGAGGACGTGGCTCCGCGACAGCCCCCTGCGGGCCAGGATGACCCGGAGCCGCGCCACCAGTTCGGCCAGGTTGAACGGCTTGGCCAGGTAGTCGTCGGCTCCCGAGTCGAACCCGGCCAGGCGGTCTTCGATGGTGACCCGGTCGGTCAGGAACAAAAAGGGGAGGTCGCCACGGTTTCGGATGCGCCGGGCCAGGGCGAGGCCGTCGGGACCGGGCCCCAGATGCACGTCGAGGATGGCGACGTCGGGGCGGAACTCCTCCACCGCCTGCTCAGCCTGGATGGCATCCGAGGCCACGTCGATGTCCCAGCCCTCCATCTTCAACGCGGCACCGAGCAGACCGCTCAGGTTGGGGTCGTCCTCGACGATCAGCACACGCGCCGGTGCCGTCATCCGGGGGCTCCCATCATCGGCCATTCTGCCGCGGAAAGTTTCAGGAACTCTTCAGGAAAATTTCAGGGTCCTTTCAGGTTGGTCGTGCATCATGTCGAACAACGGCGGGACGCAATCAGGCGGAACCAACCAGGCGGGACCGACAGGCGGGGAGGCGGAACCAGGCGGAAAACCCAGGCGGAACCAGGCGGTAGGCGGAAAATCCAGGCGGGACGAAGCGCTCACTCCGGCGGGGGGTGGGCGCTTCGCCGCGTCGGGCCCCGGTCCCCCGCTCTGGTGGGCCGCTCGGGCCCCGGTCGTTGGGGGGCGGGCGCAGTAGCCTCCCGGCGATGGCGCAACCGCCCGACGGCGAGGTGGTCACCGCCCAGCACCTCTTGCGCTGGAGCGAGGCCCTCGCCGGCATCGCCCGCACGG
>JAHWJQ010000183.1 GCA_019348305.1 Actinomycetota bacterium | reverse complement strand
CCATCTCCTCCATGACGAGGGGCAGCGTGATGCCGGTCGGGTCGGCGAAGGCGTTCATCAGGAAGTCGAGGCTGTACAGCCCGATCTCGGCGGCCTGATCGATCACCGGCCAGGGCGTCTCCTCGCGCTCGTCGTAGTCGTGGGCCACCGGGCGGATCACGTTCTCCGCGAAGTCGTGGACCCACTTCTGGATCTGAATCTGGTCCTCGTTGAGCGCGAGCGAGAAGTCAGCCATGGTGTCGGCACCTCCGGACAGAAGCGTTGTTACCCGACGGTAACATGGCTCTCGTACATGGGGGTGCAGGGGGGTGAAAAAGCGCTTGCCCTCCCCAGTGGGCTGCTGCAGGCTCGTGGCATGACCATGGCGGGCAGCACCTACAAGGTCACCCTGCACGACCCGGCACGCGACTCCGACGAGGAGATCGCCGAGCAGGTGGCCCTGGGCAACGCCGTCCAGGCCGAGGTGTTGCCCGGCGACCCGCCGACTCCGGTCGCCCAGGCGATCGCCGTCCGCCGGGCCCAACCGGCGAGCCACCGGCGCTGGTCGTTCCGGGCCTTCGACGACCAGGGGCGGCTGGCAGCAGAAGCTGGCACCAGCGTCGACCCGGACCACGACGACAACCCCGACATCCTGCAGGTGCAGCTCAACGTGGCCGCCGGCCACCGGCGACGGGGGATCGGGTCTCGCCTCCTGTCGGAGCTGGTGGGGGTGGCCCGCCAGGAGCACCGAAGCCGCATGCTCAGCATGACCAACGAGCGCCTGGCTGGGGGCGCCGCCTTCGCCGAGCAGGTGGGGGCGGCGGCCAAACAGAAGTGGCACGTGAACCACCTGCCGTTGGGCGAGGTGGACCGGCCGATGCTGGAGCGATGGGTGGCGGAGGCGGCACAGAGGGCGGCCGACTACGAGCTGATCGGCTGGGACGGCCCGGTGCCGGACGAGCACATCGGGAACTGGGTCGACCTGGTTCCGGTGATGAACACCGCGCCCCTCGACGATCTGCAGATCAACGACTTCACGATGACCGAGGCACGGGCGCGGCAGGGCGAGCGGCTCCGGGCGGCCGCCGGCGGCTACCGCTGGACCCTCGTCGCGCGCCATCGCGCCGGCGCCTGGGCCGGCCTGCACGATGTGATTTACAACCCGTCGGCGCCGGCGGTGGTGTGGGTGGGGATGACCGGGGTGCGCCCCGAGCACCGGGGCCACGCCCTGGGGAAGTGGCTCAAGGCGGCGATGACCCTGAGGGTGCTGGACGAGCGGCCCGAGGTGGCTGAGATCCGTACCGCCAACGCCGACTCCAACGCGGCCATGCTCGGCATCAACCAGACCATGGGCTACCGGCCCCTCATCGCCCAGACGACGTGGGAGCTGTCGGTCGACGCCGCCGAGTCGTGGCTTCGGAAGCGGGGCGTCCTGGCCGGCTGAGCACGGCCACCGCCACGGCCACCAGCACCACGCCCGCCACGTAGGGCGAACCGATCCCGAACCGTTCGAAGGCGACGCCGCCCAGCACCGGTCCGACCACCCTGGCCAGGCCGCCGGCCGACTGCTGCGCGCCGAGGGCGGCGCCCCGGCGGTCGTCGCCCACCTTGGCGGCCACGCTGGAGGCCAAGGTGGGGGTCACCAGGCCCTGGCCCACCGTCAACAGCAACAGCGCCGGCACCAGCAGCGCCCAGGTGTGAACCGCCGGCAGCAACGCCAGCCCGAGCCCGTTGCACACCAGGCCGAGGCGCAAGGTGCGGAGCTCTCCGAAGCGGCGGACGGCGGGATGGACCAAGCCGGCGTTGACCAGCGCGATGGCGATCCCGATCACCGTGAAGACCACCCCGGTTGAGGCGAGCCCGAAGCCCAGGCGGCGCTCACCGAAGAGAGCGAAGGTCGCTTCGAAGGCGCTGAAGGCGACGAGGCTGGTGAAGGCCACCAGCAGCAGGGAACCCAGGTCTCGCCGTACCTCGGCCACGGCCGGGCTGGCGAGGGACGCCGCGACTGGCGAACGGGGGCGGGTCTCGGGAATCCGCACGGCGGCGATGACGGCGTTGACGCCGGCCAGGGCGGCGGCCACCAGGAACGGGACGTGGGGCCCCCCGAGCGCGGCCAGAGCACCGATGGCCGGACCGGCCACGAAGCCGAGGCCGAAGGCGGCACCGAGCAGACCGAGCAACCGGCTGCGTTGCTCCGGGGGCGCCAGGTCGGTCACCGCCGCCTGGGCCACCGAGACGCTGGCGCCCGAGATGCCGTCCACGATGCGCCCCGCGAACAACACCCACAAGCTGCCGGCGAGGCCGGTGAGGAGGCTCCCCAACGCGGTGCCGATCAGCGACAGCACGAGCACCGGCTTGCGCCCCACCCGGTCCGACACCCGCCCCCACAACGGTGCGAACACGAACTGGGCCAGCGAGAACGAAGCCACCAGCAGGCCCACGGTGGCCGGGCTGGCGTCGAAGCGCTCGGCATACAGGGGCAAAATGGGCAAAACGATCCCGAAGCCGACGAGGTCCAGCGCCACGGCCGTCCAGATGGTGCCGAAGCCGTCGGGCAACGGAGGTCGGGACGGCTTCACGGGATCAGCGAACGGCCCGGCGCCTGCGCCCGTCAAATCGGACCGGCAGGTTTAGGGGCCGGGTTTGGCGAATAATCGTCTACGAACGAAGCTGTCCACGGAGGAACCCATTGACGGTCAGCCGGCCCCGGCGAGCCCGACAGCCACAGAGCGCCGAACCGTTCGGGGGTGACCCGCGCTCGGATGCGGAACTGGCGGCCGAGGCCGGCGCCGGCAAGGCGGCAGCCTTCGACGTGCTGTACCGGCGGCACGCGCCAGCAGCGTGGGGGTTGGCGTCGGCGGTGGCAGCCAACCGCGAGGACGCCGCCGATGCAGTTTCCGAGGCATTCACCCGGGTGCTGGTGGCGCTCAACGCTGGGCGGCTGGTCGACGGCAACCTGTTCCGCTCCTACCTCCTGAGCGCGACCCGCAACGCCGCCATCGACCTGCACCGCCGGGCCGACCGCGCCCGGCCCTCGGACCGACTCGAGGAGCTGCAGCTGCCAGCGGGGGGGCGTAGTGCGCCAGAAGGCGTGGACGCCTTCCACGACGCAGCCGTGGTGGCATCGGCGTTTCGCGGCCTGCCCGAGCGCTGGCGCACGGTCCTGTGGATGACCGAGGTCGAGGGTAAGCCGGCGAGGGAGGTTGCCAGCGTCCTCGGCCTCACCGCCAACACTGCCTCGCAGCTGGCCCTGCGGGCCCGGGCGGCGCTGCGGGAGAAGTTCGTGCAGGCCCACCTGCGCCTGCCCGTCTCCGACGACTGCCGCTTCTGCGTCGACCGCCTCGGGGGCTACGTCACGGGTCGGCTGTCGGCGCGGGAGCTGGCCAAGGTCGACCAGCACCTGACGGGCTGCGAAGACTGCCGGAAACGGGCGGCCGAGCTCGACGACCTGGGCACGTCGTTGCGGCGGGCGGTGCTGCCGTTGCCGTTGATGCTCGCACCGGCAGCGGCGGCGAAATGGAAGCTGGCGACGGCCGCCGGTGGGGCGGCCTTGACCCCTCCGCCGGCCGGGGCCGCTGCAACCAGTGCCTCCTGGACCAGCCGGACCCTGCCCCGCGTGCAGCGCCCGCTGGCGGTGGCCAGCACAGGGATCTTCGCCCTCGCCGTGATCAGCTCGAGCGTGGTGAGCCCACCGGGCGACGACAGGCCCGGCGTGGCGGCTCGGCGCTCACCGCTGGCCCAACTGGCGCCGACGCCGCCGCAGATCGTCGAGGACGTCGCTCTGGCCGTGACCCGCGGCCTCGACGTCCTCGGTGCCGTCACCGATGTGCTGGTCCCCGGCGGCGGTGGCGGCGGTGGTGGGGACGGCGGTGCTGGCGGCGGTGCTGGCGGCGGTGCTGGCGGCGGTGCTGGCGGCAGGGCTGGTGGCGCGGCTCGCGGCGGTAACGGCGGCGCCGGCGACCCCTCTGGAGGCGCCGGCGGGCGCCGGCCGGGCGGGCCGGCTGCACCGCGTCCTGAGCCGCTGGTCAGCGCCGGGCTCACGGCGGCGGCCGCCGGTCAGCCGGTGGGGGCCACCACCGGCCTGGGCGACGAGACCTGCACCGGGGCTGTTGCCGGCAGCACGGGCGCCGGCTGCCCGCCGCCCACCACTCCCCCGGGCACGGCGTCGGCGACGGCGGAGACGGACGGCTCGGCCGGCGGCGAACTGCTCAACGACCGGTCCACGTCGGTCGTCGTCTGACCAGTCGGTCCCCGTTCGACCTGTCGGCTCAGCGGCTCAGCCTGGTGCCCTGAGCGCCGTCCTCCACCTTCCAGCCGAGCCCCAGCAGCTGGTCGCGCAGCGCGTCGGCCTGCGCCCAGTCGCGGGCCTTGCGGGCCGCGTCGCGGGCCGCAGCCAGTCGGGCTGACTCGGCGTCCACGGCGTCGGCGTCTCGGCCCCGCAACTGCAGGCCCAAGGCCCCGGAAAGCTCGAAGACAGCGGCGCCCAGCGACTCGGCGGCGGCCCGGTCGCCGGCATCGAGCGCGGCGTTGGCGTCGCGCACGGCGTCGAAGACCACGGCCGTCGCCGTCGGGGTGGTGAAGTCGTCGTCCATGGCCGCCCTGAACCGCTCGAGCACCTCGGCCGCCGGGGCCGCCTGCACCGGGCCGAGGCGCCGGGCGAAGTTGTCGAGCCGCTGGATCCCTTCGGTGGCGTCGGACAGCGTCGCCGGCGTGACCTCGAGCGGCGAC
>JAHWJQ010000182.1 GCA_019348305.1 Actinomycetota bacterium | reverse complement strand
GTCCGGGCGAGGGCGTCTCGGAGGTCGGGCAAGACGGCTGTGGCCAGGACGCTGGTGAAGAGGGACCCTGGTCCGAGCACGACCTGGGTGGAGCACTCGATGGCGTCGATGGCGGCGGAAGGGGCCGGAGGGTCGGCGGGATGGAACCGCAGGTCGCAGATCCCGGTGGCCCGCTCGATCGTGACCTGACCGTCGAGCGTCCCGGCGTCGGAGTCCGCCACCAGGGTCACCGGATGGGCGGTCGCTGGGACGAGCGCGCCCTGCGCCCCGACCAGGCGGCCCACCTCCTCGACCGCCGCCACGAAGTCGCCGCTGGCCAGGGTCAGACCCGCCAGCAACAGGTTGCCGAGGGCGTGGCCGTGCAACGGGCCGCCCTCGAAGCGATGTTCGAGGCTGCGGGCCAGCAGCGTGTCGTCAGCGGCCAGGGCCGAGAGGCAGCGCCGCCCGTAACCCGGTGCCGGCACCCCCACCACGGCCCGCAGGCGGCCGCTCGACCCGCCGTCGTCCGCCACCGACACGATGGCGGCGATGTCGCCGGCGTAGCGACGGACGGCCTGCAGCGTCACCGCCGTCCCGTGGCCACCGCCCAGGGCCACCACCCGGGGCCCTTCACGCCCGGCAGGCGCGGTGCCGGGCGGGGACGCGGTCACCGCTCGATGTCCCGGTGCTTGACGGTGGGGGCCAGGCCCCGAGCCTCGATGAGGGCGCCCAGCTCCTGGGCCAGGACGACCGAGCGGTGCCTCCCCCCCGTGCACCCGACGGCGAAGGTGAGATAGCTCTTGCCCTCTTTGGCATAGGCAGGGAGCAGGAGATCGAGCAGCCGCCCCATCTCCTCGAGGAACGCCGCCGTCTCGGGCTGGGACAGCACGTAGTCCCGCACCGGCGCCTCCAGCCCCGTCAGCGGGCGCAGCTCGTCCACCCAGTGGGGGTTGGGGAGGAAGCGACAGTCGAAGACGTTGTCGACGTCGAGGGGGATCCCGTGCTTGTAGCCGAACGAAAGCACGCTCGTCTGCATGGCCGCCTCGCCCTGGGAAGCGAACAACGACATCAACCGGTCTCGCAGCTGGTGGACGTTGAGCTCGGTGGTGTCGACGACCACGTCGGCGCGGGCCTTCACCGGCTCGAGCAGCTTCCGCTCGCGTTCGATGCTCTCGGCCACGCCGTCGGCGGCCACGGGATGACGCCGGCGCTTGTCCTCGTAGCGGCGAATCAACACCTCGTCGGACGCCTCCAGGAACAGGACGCTGGCCGTGACTCCGGTCTCCGGCAGCTGATCGATGGCGGGGAGCAGCTCCTCGAGGAAGGGGCTGGTCCAGACGACCAGCGCCACCTTCTCGGTCTCCTCTCCCCGCTCGATGGCCAGTCGGGCGACTTCGGAGATGAGGGCGGGAGGGAGGTTGTTGATGACGAACCAGCCAAGGTCCTCGAAGATGGTGGCGGCGGTGGACCCGCCGGCGCCGCTGAGCCCGGTGACGATGAGGAATTCGCTCACTGGCTGCCATTGTGGTCGCGCAGCTTCTCCGCCCGCAGGAAGAGGAGCCGGGGGATGGTGGCCGCCAAGGAGTACTCCTCGGCCCTGGCCAGGAAGCCGGGCGGTGGCGCCGGCTCCTCCATGAGGGTGACGAGCAGCCCGTTCGCGGCCATCGAGTTCACGTAACGGCTGAGCGGCCGGTGGATGAAGGGGATGAACACGTTCTTTTCCACCTCTTCGACGCTGCAGTCCTCCACGAGGTAGGAGCCGATCCTCCAGTACTGCTCGTCCAGGATGGTGTCGTCGATCCAGCCGCTGTTGGGTGTCTGCAGGAGCGGGTGGTTGAGGAAGAAGAGGAACCGCCCCCCGGGTCTGAGGACCCGGCCGACTTCGGCGATGGCGGCGTCGACGTCGTCGATGTGCTCGAAGACCAGGCAGGCGACCACGGCATCGAAGGCGGCGTCGCCGAAGGGAAGCTGCGCCGCCCCGGCGCGGGCATAAGCAGGTCCCCCGCCCCGCCGGCGGGCCACCTCGATCTGGGCCCAGGTGGGGTCGACACCCACCACCGAGGTCGCACCGCGGACGGCGGCCAACCTCGCCACCTGACCCTCACCGGTGCCCACGTCGAGGACGCGGGCAGCCCGGCACAGGTGCTCGGCCGCCAGCGGCAGGATCTGCTCTTCGTACTCGGCGTCGGCCCCTTCGGTGAAGCCCTCCTGCCACCAGGCGGCGTGGTTCTCCCAGAGGTCGCTCACCGGCTCGGCGTGTGGAGCTTGGCGTGGACGGCATCGGCCACCTGATCGGGCAGCCACGACAGCGCCCTCAGGTCCTCCAGAGCGGCTGCTCGCACGGCTGCCATTCCGCCCAGCTCCTTCACCAGCCGCTTCTTGCGGGCCGGACCGAGGCCGGGGATGTCGTCGAGCACCGACTTCACCATGCGCCTGTCGCGAAGCTGGCGGTGGTAGGTGATGGCGAAGCGGTGGGCCTCGTCGCGGACCCGCTGCAGCAGGTAGAGCGCCTCCGACTGGCGGGGGATCCGCACCGGGTCGGCTTGGCCGGGCAGGTACACCTCCTCGAACTGCTTGGCCAGGGCGGCGACCGGGATCTCGTCGTCCAGGCCGAGGTCCTCGAGGACCCGCACGGCCACGTTGAGCTGGCCCTTGCCCCCGTCCACCAGCAGCAGCTGCGGCGGGTAGGAGAACTTGCGGGGCCGCTCCGACACGGGCCGGTCCCGCTCGGCCAGCAGCGCGGTGAGCCGGCGGGTCAGGACCTCCTCCATGGCTGCGAAGTCGTCGTTGCCCGGCACCGACTTGACCTTGAATCGGCGGTACTCGCGCTTGTTGGGCAGGCCGTCTTCCATGACGACCATCGAGCCGACGTAGTCGCTGCCCTGGATGTGGCTCATGTCGAAGCACTCGATGCGCAGCGGGGCCTCGGGCAGGTCGAGGGCGTCCTGGAGGGCGTTGAGGGCCCGCGCCCGGCTGTTGTGGTCGGCGCTGCGCTTCAATCGGTGGCGGACGAACTCCTCCTGGGCGTTCTTGGCCACCGTCTGCTGCAGTGCCCGCTTGTCGCCCCGTTGCGGCACCCTGACGGTGACCTTGGTGTTGCGCAGCAGCGAGAGCCACTCCTCGTAGAAGTCGGCGTCCTCGGGCTCGTCGGGGACCAGTACCTCGCGGGGCACGTCGAGGGTCGGCTCGGTGTACATCTGCTCGAGGATCCTCGCTATCAGCCCCGGGCGGGCCACGTCTTCCACCTTGTCGACGATGAAGCCCTTGCGGCCCACGACCCGGCCCCGACGCACGTAGAAGACCTGCACGCTGGCCTCGAGCTCGTCCTCGGCGATGCCGATCACGTCGAGGTCCTCGGGCTTGTCGGTGACCATCTGCTGCTTCTCGATGGCCTTGCGGACGCTGGCCAGCCGGTCCCGCAGGCGCGCCGCCAGCTCGAACTCCAGGCCCTGCGCCGCCTCGGCCATGTCCTGTTCGAGCCGGCTCACGATCGGGCCGGTGTCGCCGACGAGGAACTGGCACAGGTCGTCGACGAGCCGGTCGTAGGCCGGCTTTTCGATCTCGCCTACGCAGGGGCCGGCGCACTTCTCGATGTGGAACAGCAGGCACGGCCGGCCCTGCTTGCGGTGGCGCTCGAACTTGTGGTCGCTGCAGGTCCGGATCGGGAAGGTGCGCAGCAGCAGGTCGAGCGTCTCCCGGATGGCATAGGCGTGGCCGAAGGGCCCGAAGTACCGGCTGCCCCTGTCCTTTGCGCCCCGGCGCACCATGGCCCTCGGCCACTGGTCGGCCATGGTCAGGGCCAGGAACGGGTAGCTCTTGTCGTCCCGCAGCCGGATGTTGAACCGCGGCCGGTGCTGCTTGATGAGGCTGTACTCGAGCATGAGGGCCTCGACGTCGTTGCGGACCTGGATCCACTCCACGCTCTCGGCCGTCGACACCATCTGTGCGGTGCGGGGCGGCAGGTTGCGAGGGTTCTGGAAGTAGTTGTTGAGGCGGCTCCGGAGGTTCTTCGCCTTGCCGACGTAGATGACGCGCCCGTCCCGGTCCTTGAACTGGTAGGACCCGGGTGCCTCGGGGATCGAGCCGGCCGCCGGCCGCTGCAGCATGGCGTCCATTCTCCCCGCTGGCGGTCGGTTGTCAGCGCCTACCTTTCGGGACGTGGCTCCGGTGTTGTTCCAACAAGCCACTGGAACTGATGATCGAGCCTTACCGGCTTTGGGCAGCCTGAGCTTCGAATAGCGAAGCTGAGCCTTCCCGAAGTGAGGCGCTCGGCCAGAGACGCGGAGGTTCGCCCGCCCTTGCGGCAGCGCTCCCGGAGGCGCTCACGTCCCCCGGCGACACGTGTTCAGCTGTCGCCGGTTCAACCGAAGATTTCGTCCACCCCGACACTCACTCCGGCGACGGCAAGGCTCGCGCCCCGGCCCGTCCGGCTGACGTTGGCGTACCCGGCGGTACCGGGCGACCCGAAGACCTCCACCGCCTCCCCGGCGAGGTCCACCAACCACGCCTCGGCGACGCCGGCGCGCCCGTAGAGGGGGAACTTGACGCTGCGGTCCCAGCCGGCGGTCGTGTCGGCAACCTCGACCACCACGATGATGTCGGCCGGCTGAGGATGGTCGCCCGAGTAGAAGTCGGGCCTCGGTCGCAGCACCGTCAGGTCTGGTTGCGGCTCCGACATCTCGTCCAGCCGGATAGGGCTCTGCACGCGGACGATCGCCAGTTCGCCCAGCCT
>JAHWJQ010000181.1 GCA_019348305.1 Actinomycetota bacterium | reverse complement strand
CTCTTCCGATCTTTGCGCAAGGCGCTGCTCGCCAATCCCACGGCACTAGATGCCTGGAAGGACATCACGCCTTTGGCCCGCAACGAGTTCATCTGCTGGGTCGAGGATGCCAAGCAGGAGAAGACTCGACAACGGCGCATTCTGCGGACCCAGGAGGAGCTGGAGGAAGGCCAGCGTCGGCCTTGCTGCTGGCCAGGCTGCAAGCACCGCGAGCGCACTGGCAGATAGCAGTCGGCACAGCTCACTCGCCTGAACACGCCGGGAACGAGGGAACAGAAGTGCCACCTTCGAGCGTCCCATGACGGGTGAAGCGTCCGCCGGGATCCAGCGGTTGCGTGCGACACCTCATGTACGAAGGGAAGCTATGCAGATCACCGCGGCGACGACCGGACTCTCGCCCGTCGGACCGCTACCGCTCGCCGCCGGCGCTACCGATGACGCGGCGCGCCTCGGCTGCGTGGAGCAGCGAGAAGTGTGGGTTGATGGCCAGCGCAGTGCGAAGATCCTCTGTCGCGGCCACTTCTCGGCCGAGGGCAAGGTTGATCCTGCCCCGGTGGTAATAGAAGAGCGCGTTCCTCGTTCCGAGCCGGAGGGCCTGATCTGCGTAGGTAAGCGCCTCGGCAGCCCGGCCGTGGGCGAGGAGCTGCCAGGCGAGGGCGTCGGCGGCGTTGGTGCTCTTGCGACGGGCCCACTCCGCTTCAGCTGCAGCGAGGCCGCGGCCGACGTCGCTGCCGTGGTCGGCCGAGAAGAGGGCGAGCTCGAGGTCGGCGGCGACGCCGTTTGCGGCCAGAAGCTGGAACTGTGCGCCGATGAGGTCGATCTGTTCCTGGCGCAGTTCCTCGCGGCCGGTGACAGCAGCCAGGTCGGCCAGCTCGGCGAGGTACTGCGGCGCGGGCACCCGGTCGATCACCGCTCGGTATTCGCGCACCGCTGCCTCGACGTCGCCTGCGGCGGCGAGCCACCGCGCCAGCGCGGCTCGCGGTGGGACAAAGTCGGGATCGAGGGCGGCGGCCCGGCGGTAATGCACGGCGGCCCGGTCGGCGCGCCCCTCGTTCCAGTGCAGCTCGCCGAGTTGGTGCTCGGCGAAAGCCGCTTCGGCGGCGCTGCCACTCGCTCCGCGAGCGACGTGCATGGCCTCTATGGCGCCCTCGGCGTCGCCCTGGAGTTCACGCGCGTAGGAGATGCGGGCGTAGGAAGCGAAGTTCGGCTTGGCGTCGACCATCGCCTGGTACGCAGCGAAGCCCTCTTCGTAACGGCCGAGCTCAACGAGGGCATCGCCCAGAACGCCGTGCACCGCAGCACGTTCGGGCGCGAGGGCCAGCGCCTTGGTGCCCCACTCGAGGCTGGAGGCGAAGTCGTGCCGGGCGGCGGCGAGGCTGGCCTTGCCGAGGATGGCAGACAGGTTGGCGTCGGGGCGGATGCCCAACGATCGCTCGAGTGCGCCCTCCGCTTTGGGGTACCAGGACGGATCGGCGCTCACCCTCGCCTGCTCGACATAGCCGGCCCCGAGGGCGGCCCACGCCTCCCAGTCGTCCGGGCGGTCGCGCACCTGCGCCTGCAGCGCGCTCAGGTCGCCGGGTTCAGGCGAAGATGCCTGCGGTGGTGCGACCGAGGCGGTCGTCTCTGCCCGGTCGGCCCCTAGGACCGATACTCCGGCTGCGGCGCCGGCGGCGACCGTGATGACCAGGCCGAGGAGCACCATCCTGGGGCCGTTCATGGCGACGGGCTGGCGTAGACGACCAAGTTGTCGCGGTAGTGACGGGTTCGGCGGTCGAAGGACCCGTAGCAGGTGACCAGCCTGAGGGTGGGCCCCTCCGTCGAGCCGTAGACATCGAGAGTCGGGAAGCGGTCCTTGGCATAGCTTTCCCGCTTCGTGACGGTGAACTCGCTGGCGGAGCCGTCCTCGCGGTGGACGAAAATCCGGTCGCCGATCTTCAGCTTGTCGAGCTTGAAGAACACGGCCGGGCCGCTGGTCGAATCGAGGTGCCCGACCAGCACGGCCGGCCCCGGTGCTCCCGGCGATGCCCCATCTGCCCACCAGCCGACGCGCTGGTAGTCAGCGGGGACCTGGAGCTCGCCCGAGTCCGTCACCCCGAGCGGGTCGACGGGAGCGTCCACGGCGATGGCGGGGACCTCGATTCGGATCGGCGACAGCACTCCGGGATCGGGTGCCGAAGCGGGGGCAACTGCCGCCGCGGCTGCCGGAACGGCGGGTGCGCCCAGCGGCGCTACGGCGGCTGACACGCCGCCGACGAACAGCATCGCGACCGACGCGGCGAGGAGACGGAACGCCGACCGGGGGAGAGGCGAGAGTTGAGGGAGCGAGTTCATTGTGCGTGATGAGCGCCGGCGGCCACGACATCTGAGTGCCGTGGCCGCCGGCCGTCAGATCAGGCCCCCACCCTCTTGCGGGTGGTGACGAACCCGGCCAGGGCGAGAAGAAGTCCGCCGCCGGCGGCGACCAGCGGGAGAACGGGGAGGCCACCGGCGGTCCCACCGGCGCCCGCACCCACCCCACCCGAAGGAGCGCCAGCACTCGAGGCCCCGCCGCCAGCGGTAGCTGCACCGCTGGCCTGGGTGTCACGGGAGGTCGAGGTGCCCTTGACCTGTGTGGCACCCCCGCCGGAACCCGGGTGGGGAAGGGCGACGAACGGGAAGCTGTCCGAGAACCGGGCGTCGTTGGCGTTGACCTTGTCGCCGAGATCGTTGGGGTTGCCGACCAGCTCACCCATCACGACCTGGAGACTGATGTCGATGACGTCGTCGGTCAGCCGGCGACCGTTGGGAAATCCTCCCTTGTCGCCGGCGATGAACCCCAGGCGGTTGGGCTGCGCCGTCGGCGGCACCGACATGTTGAGCCGGAGTTGCTCGGAGGGGGTGACGTTGGCGGGCTTGTTGCCGCCCTCCACGCCGGTGAGGAACACCGAGACGAGATCGTCTCGGGGCGTGGCGGGGGCCTTCATGTTGTAGACCTTCTCGATCACCTTCGGAAGCTCGGGATCCTGGACCTTGGGAAGGAACTGCTCGTCGTTCTCGGGCTTCGAGGCGTTGAAGGCGTCCTTCTTCCCCACCGGAACGACGACCTCGTTCACCAGCGGGTTGCCGAGGCGGGCCACCTGCACCGACTCGCCCGAGAACTTCACGCTGCCGTCGGCCGCCTGGGCCCGCATCCCCGGCCGCTGGGCCGTCGTCCACACCCCGACGATCGGGTTGGCGTTGGCGTCGCCACCGCCGGCGAGCTCCTTCTTCGGAACCTGCACCGCGAGGCTGTTCACGTTGTAGCCGTCGAGGGTGTCGCGGCCGGTCTCCGAAAGGTTTCCGCCGTAGAGGAGGTCGAAGACCCGCAGATCGAGGAAGAACGGGTCGTCCGCCTGGCCGGCGAACGCTTTGCCCCCTCCGCCGAAGGTGGCGACGGCCTGGTTCCGGAGCTTGGCGTAGTCAGGCATGGAGGCCGCACCGACGTGCGACGGGGCGACGGGGTGGTCGGTGACCACCTTGTCGGTCTTGCCCCCAGCGATCCGCTCGACCGAGTAGGTCTGGGCGATGAGCAGGTTCTCGTCCCTGATGTCCTCGACTGGTCCGTTGTTGTACAGAAACGAGTCCGGGTTCTTGAAGTTGGTCTTGAACGCCCAGCGATAGGTGATGTCGGGCTTGGCGTCCGCGTTGTTGTCGATGTTGATGTCGTACTGGACGTTCTCGCCCCACAGGTAGAAATTGGGCCCGCCGGCCGGCTCCTCGAAGGGGATCCAGTTGCTGATGAGCGTCACCGAGTCGGGCTTGTCGGGGCTGACGAAGGCGTAGAGGTCCGTGGCGTCGATCTGTGGGTCGGCCGCCGACTGCGGCGCCTCCCGGTGGCTGGATCCGAACGCCGGGGAGCTGCCCCCTGCTACGAGCACCCCGCCTAGCAACAGGGCCGCCGCCCTTGATGGCCACTTCCTGGTCATGCGGCACCTTCCTTTCAGTTCCGTTCCACGACGAGATCTCGCCCAGAACTGTGGTTGGGTACGGAGAGAGGACGTGTCGGAGATGGTCAGTTCGGGAATTGGGTGCCGATTTCACTTGTCGTGGTCATTCCGCCACTGGTGCGCCATCTTCATATTGGCGGTGCTTGTCGTCATCGGCTTCATGGCTGCGCCCGCCGCCGCCCACCCGCTCGGCAACTTCACCGTCAACCGCTACGCGCGCCTCGAGGTTTCCGCCGGCCACGTTCGCGTCCACTATGTGCTCGATCTGGCCGAGATACCCGCGTTCCAGGTCCGCAAGGAGCTAGAAGCGGATCGGCGTCGCTTCGCAAAGAGCCGCGCCGAGGAGATCGGGCGTGGGCTTCGGCTCGATCTCGACGGGCGAAGGCTGGACCTCCGCCGTGTCGGGCAGCGGCTGAGCGAGCCACCCGGCCAGGGTGGGCTGCCGACCCTTCGGCTCGAGGTCTCCTACGAGGCTGAGACCTCCGGGCTCGATCCCGACGCTGTCGTGGTGGCCACCTTCGAGGACACGAACGAGCTCGACCGCATCGGTTGGCGAGAGATCGTCGCCGTCGCCCGTGGCGACGCCGTCATCGTCGAGGCCGACGTCCCTAGCGACGACGCGAGCGACGAGCTCCGCCGCTATCCCGAGGACCTCAGCCGCTCGCCACTCGACCGCCGTCGGGCCAGGGTCCTGTTCAAGCCCGGTCGGCTGGAGGTGACAGCGAGTGAAGGTGGCCGGGCGGCGGTGGGGCGGGTCGCGG
>JAHWJQ010000180.1 GCA_019348305.1 Actinomycetota bacterium | reverse complement strand
CTCGGTGTAGCCGGCGTCGGCGAGCAACGGCCGGAGGTCGGCGGTGCGGAAGCCCACGTGGTCCAGCTCGTGGGCGTCGGAGGCCGTCGTCACGGCGACTCCCCTGGCCCGGAACCGGGCCAGCAGCGGTGGGGCGGGGTAGGCCTCGGCGCAGGGCTTGCGCCAGCCGGCACTCGACACCTCGGCGGCCAGGCCGCTCGACGCCGCCGCTTCGGCGATGCGGTCGTAGAACTCGTCGGGTACCGCAGGGCGGTGGCCGGCGACCTTGCACAGGTCCGGGTGGGCGAGCACGTCGACGGCGCCCGACGCCGCCAGCTCCTCGAGCGCCTCTGTGTAGGCCCGCCAGGCCGCCTCGACGCCGCGGTGGTCCCACTCCCTCTGCGCCACCGACGACTCGATGACGTCGAAGAGCCACGCACCGATCCAGTGGACCGAGCCCAACAGCACGTCGAAGGGGTACCCCTCGAGCAGGGCGCGGACCTTGTCCATCCGTCCCGCGTAGTAGTCGACTTCGAGGCCGATCACGACGGGCAGGCCCGCTGCCTTGGCTTGACGGGCAACGTCGACATAGGCGTCGAGGTCGGCCGAGTTGTGCTGGCGCCAGTAGGCCTCCGCCTGGCGGCGAAGTGCCGGGTTGGGGTCGCCCTCCCAGCACCCGGCCAGGGGGCCGGTGGCCTGGGTGAAGCGGAACAGGTGCTCGGTGAGAGCGATCTCGGTGATGCCGACCGCGGCGGCGCGCTCGCAGTAGGCGGCCAGCTCCTCCACCGTCGGTTGGCCCGCCCGTTGCCCGTGCGGCCACAGGTGGAGGTGGTAGTCGAGCACCGCAGGATGCTACGGCGGCCTCCAGATCTGGGACACTTTTCCAATGCCTTCCGCTGGACCCTCTCTCCGCCTCTTCGCGCTCGCCGTCACCGTCGTTGCCCTGGTGGCGGGCGGCGTCCGGCCCGCTGCGGCCGCGCCCGGCGACATCTACACGGTGGCCGACGCCACGGCGGCCGAGGACGGCGGCACCATCACGTTCACCGTGACGAGGACCAATCCCACAGGGCTCTTTCCAGCGACGACGCTGACGTTCTCGACGGCCGACGGAACCGCCACCTCGCCCGGTGACTACACCGGCACCACCACCGGCACGGTCACCTTCGCCGAGGGGGCCACGACGGCCACGGCCACGGTGGCGCTGGTGGCCGACGCCACGGCCGAACCCGACGAGACCTTCACCCTCACCGTGAGCCCGGATGCACTGGCGACCTGCGCCGACTGCACGGCCACGGGCACCATCCAGAACGACGAGAACATCCTGAGCATCGCCGACGTCACCGTGGTCGAAGGCGACGCCGGCACCGTCGCAGCGGAGTTCCCGGTGAGCCTGACGCCGGCAGCCGCCCATCCGGTGACCGTCGAGGTGGAGACGGCCGACGAGAGCGCCAAGGCCCCCGACGACTACGAAGCACAGCCCCGGGCAACGCTCACGTTCCCGGTGGGGACGACCACCGCCAACGTGGTGGTGGCCGTGAAGGCGGACACGGTCGACGAAGTGGACGAAACCTTTTTGGTCAAGCTGTCCAATTCCAGCAACGCCGCCATCTCCGACCCCCAGGCCAGCGGCACGATCGAGGACGACGATCCCAAGCCCGTCCTGACCGTGAGCGACGTGCGGCTGGTCGAAGGCTCGATCGGGCCGAAGGCGGCCAACTTCACGGTGGCGCTCTCGCCGGCGTGGCCCCAGCAGGTCACCGTCAGGTACGCCACCGTCGACGCCACCGCGACGGCCTCGGACTACACGCCCACCAGCGGCACCCTCACCTTCGCTCCCGGCGACGCCTCGAAACGGGTGACCGTCACCGTCAACGGTGACACCAACCCCGAGCCGGAGGAGACCTTCGTCCTGCGGCTGTCCGAGCCGACCGTTGCCACCATCGGCAAGGCCGACGGCATCGGCACCATCGTCGACGACGACGGCTTCACCCCGGGGGGCGACCAGGGCTACACGCTGGTCGGCGGCGACGGCGGCATCTTCAACTTCGGCAGCTCGCGGTTCCACGGCTCCACCGGCGGGCTCAAGCTCAACCAGCCCGTCATCGGCATGGCCCACACCCCCGGCGGCGGCGGCTACTGGTTGGTGGCCAAGGACGGCGGCATCTTCAGCTACGGCGACGCCGAGTTCTTCGGGTCGACGGGCGCCATGAAGCTCAACGCCCCCGTGCTGGGCATGGAGGCCACACCGAGCGGCAAGGGGTACTTCCTGTTCGCCGCCGACGGTGGGATCTTCACCTTCGGCGACGCCCGGTTCAACGGGTCCACCGGCGCCATGAAGCTCAACGCACCGGTGGTCGGCATGGCCACCACCGGCACGGGCAACGGGTACTGGCTGGTGGCTCAGGACGGGGGCGTCTTCACCTTCGGTGACGCCACCTTCCACGGCTCCACCGGCGACCGCAAGCTCAACCAGCCGGTGTTCGACATGGCGCCGGCCACCGGCGACGGCGGGTACTGGCTGGTGGCCAAGGACGGGGGCGTGTTCACCTTCGGGGCCACTGCGGACTTCCACGGCTCGGCCGTCGGCAGGATTGCCGAGGCCGCCATCGGCATAGGGGCCACGCCCACCTTAAAGGGGTACTGGATCGCCGACAGCCGCGGTGGCGTGTTCGCGTTCGGTGACGCCCGCAACTTGGGCGACAGGCGGGGCGCCACCAACAACGCCCCCATCGTCGGCTTCGCCGTGGTCTACCCGAGACGCTGACCCCGTCCCAACCGTTCCGGGGATGGCGGCCTACGACCAGAGCGACTCCCCGAGCTCGAGCAGGCCCGACAGGTCGTGGATGTCACTGTCGAAGTACGGCACCGCCGCCACCACGTCGGGCCGGGCCGCCAGCTCGGCGCGTTCCTCGGCCTCGCGCTGGGCCACGACGTGGAAGCGCTGGAAGCTGTCGGCCACCTCCACCAGCACCCGCGCCACCTGGCTGGCGTCGCCGAGGCCCAGCGACGGCGGCAGCGCCGCGGCGACCTCCGGCGCCCGCGGCACGAGCGACTCGGCGGCGGCGCGGGCAACGGGGTCGAGCAGGTAGCCGGGCAGGACCTTGTTGAGGACGACGGCTCCGAGGTGGAACTTCATGTCGGACAGGGCACGGATGAAGAACTCGGCCTCCGCAATCGGTGCCGGCTCGAGCGTCGAGACCACGACGAAGGTGGTGTGGCGGTCGTGGAGGAGGCGCTCGACGGCCCGGGCCCGCTCGACGAACCCCTCGTACATTGTCTGGAACAGGATGAAGAACTCCGAGATGTCCTCCAGGAACTGTGAGCCGAGGATCCTGTCCGCCACCTGGTAGAAGGGCTTGGTGGCCATGTTGACCAGCCGCGAACGGGCCGGGGCGGTCAACAGCCGCAAGAAGCGCGAGGAGAAGAAATCGGCCATGCGGTCGGGGGCCTGGAGGAAGTCAAGAGCATTGCGGGTGGGCGGGGTGTCGACGACGATGAGGTCGTAGTTGCCCTCCCCGTGCAGCTCGTAGAGCCGCTCCATGGCGATGTAGTCGTGGCTCTGGACGAAGCGGCCGGAGATGTTCTGGTAAAGCGGGTTGACCAGGATCCGGTGGGCGGTGTCGGGATCGGGGGCGTGGCGCCGCACAAGGTTGTCCCACGACTGCTTGGTGTCGAGCATGGCCGCCCAGAGCTCGCCCCGTGGCCTCGTGCCCGTGCCGGAGAAGGCCGAGGCAGGCACGCGCCGCTCCACGTTGCCGAAGCCCTCGAGTCCGAGCGCGTTGGCGAGCCGCTTGGCCGGGTCGACGGTCAACACGAGCACGTTGCCGCCCTGTTTCAAGGCGACCATGGCCGCCACCGCCGCCGCGCTGGTGGTCTTGCCCACGCCTCCCGAGCCGCAGAAGATGGCCACGTCCTTGGCCGCCACCAGCTGCTCCATTGATCCGGGACGGCCTGGCATCAGTAGCCGAGCTCCGCGCTCAACGCCTCGGCCACCATGCGGGTGGAGCGCAGGCCATGTGCCTTGGCGAACAGTTCGGGGACGAAGAGCAGCGGGAGCGACGACGGCAGCTGCGTCCGCAGGTGGTGGAGGTGCTCTGCCCGCGTCCGGCGCAGGGTCACCGCGAGGCGGGCGGCGTCGAGGACAGGACCGACTCCGGCGCCGACGGCCTCGACCAGACATGCGCGCCCCTCCGGCTGTTCGAGTCGCTCGAACACCTCCTCCTCGCCCCGGCCGAACAGCTCCGGGAGCACCCGGTTGACGACCACGGCAGCCAGGTTGACGTTCGTCTCGTGCTCGACCCGGCGGGCCAGCTCGATCGTCTCGTTCACCGGCATCTCCTCCGGCGTGGCCACGATGCAGAGGCCGGTGCGGCCGGGGTCGGACAGGTAGTCGATCATCCAGCCGGTCTGCTGGCGGATGAGCCCGACGGTCACGAGCTCGTTGATGGCCTGGGGCGCCGCCAGCTGGCCGACCAGGCTGTTGACCTCGCGCCGCAGCGCTCCGGCGGCCTGCCAGCCGGTCACGTCCAGGGTTCGGTCCTGCGCCTCCTCGTCGACCTCGGCCCCGGTCGTCGCCCGCCGGCGGTGCTCCTCGTCGCCGCGGGCGAGCAACGCGGCGGTCTGCTCCGGCGACATCAGCCCGGGCAGCCCGAGGTAGCCGTCGTCGCCGCCGTAGTGGTCCACCGTTCTCGCGTGCTCAGCCGTGACAGCGCGCCCGCCGGTCAGCACGTGGGCGAACTCCGCCTCGGCC